>JAOZRF010000063.1:2466-10540 GCA_029940245.1 Desulfobacula sp. | reverse complement strand
AAAACCATTTTCCAAAATTGATTTAGCCAAAATTGTAAGAAAAGTGCTGGATGAAGATTAAAATTAATTTTTAAATTTTCTGGTAAGCAAAACAAACTATAAAGGGGGTTTCCAATGGTGAATAAAATTCAAATAAAGGTTGTCATCAATGGTAGGGTCCAGGGAGTTTTTTACCGTGCTGAAACAAAAAACACTGCCGATCAGTTTGGCATCAAAGGATATGTTAAAAACCTGCCCAATGGTTCAGTAGAAGCCATATTTGAAGGAGATAGACCCTCCGTCACCCAGATGGTGGAGTGGTGCAATAAAGGACCCGCGGCTGCAAGGGTTGAAAATGTCCTGGCGGAAGAGGTTGAAACCTTATCAAATTTTAAAACATTCATGATCAAATATTAACACCTTATTTAAACGAAAAGGAATCAACATGGAATCATTTAACTGGAACCCGGGAAGTATTCTTGAAATGTCAGGATATTATTGGAAAACCTGCACACTTCATACTGGTGTAAAACTTGATGTTTTCACCGTTATCGGATCAAACGCCTTATCCTGCGATGAAATAAATGAAACCCTGACAGTGGACAAAAGGGGACTTTGTCTGCTTTTAAACAGCTTGTGTGCATTAGGGCTACTTGTAAAAAAAGAGGAAGCCTATTCCAATTCGCCCCCGGCCTTAACCTTTCTTTCAAAAGATTCCCCGAAATATCTCGGATTTATGATCATGCACCACCATCATCTGATGGAGTCATGGCATAAAATGGATACAGCCATTATTAAAGGGAAAGCGACCAGGGGCAGGTCTTCTTTTTCTAATGAAGAATGGCGGGAGAACTTTTTAATGGGAATGTTCAACATGGGCATGGCCATAGCTCCCGGGCTGTCAAAGGAACTGGATCTGTCAGATTGTAAACGGCTTCTTGATTTGGGCGGCGGTCCCGGCACATTTGCCATTCATTTTTGTCTGGCAAACCCTGAATTAAAAGCCAGTGTTTATGACCTTGAAACCACCCGCCCCTTTGCTGAAAAAACAATTAAAAAATTTAATGTCTCAGACCGGATCGATTTCATCCCTGGAAATTATATTGATGATGAATTTATTGAATCCAATTTGTTTGATGCTGCCTGGCTATCCCATATCCTTCACGGTGAAGGTCCGGAACAGGGCAGTCAGATTATTGGAAAGGCTGTTGCCGCACTAAAGCCCGGAAGCAAAATTTTTATCCATGAATTTATTTTGAATGACACTATGGATGGCCCGTTATTTCCCGCGCTTTTTTCCATAAACATGTATTTGGGAACAAATAATGGTCAGGCATACAGTGAAAGCCAATTGACAGACATGCTCAAATCAAACGGTGTGAAAAACATTCAACGGCTTTCTTTTGTGGGACCGACCCAATCCGGTATTTTAAGCGGCATCACCTCATAAAAAGAGAATGCTTTTGCTTAATATAGTGTCTGAACAAGGTTTTAGTTCAGACACTATTTATCCCTTAATGCTATGGGTTTGGATAAAATTTCAGACCAGACAATGGCATTTTGCAATGGATTGGATTTATAACGGCAGGGACCTGACAAATTTCTTTTCCTTTCTTTAAGGTAATTTTCTTTTTGTCTGGCGGGAATTCCTTTTGCCGGCAATTCCTTTTTTTCAGGGATACTTTTGGGGGGTACAATCATTGAAGGTTCACTGAAATCAGCATCTTCTTCTTTAATTTCAAAATCAGAACCAGTGTCTTCATCTTCAGCCAACGCTTCCCATCCCGTATCCTGTTCCGTGGTTCCCTGTCTCTGCTGCCGGGCCTGTTCTTCAAGATCCTTGACAAATTTTTGAATCCGCTCACCTATCCGATCAAATATGGAGGGATTTTTTTTAATGACTTTGGGTGCACCTGTCTTTTCCTTTCCGGCAAGGACATGCTTTAAAAGCGAAGGCAATACAAAAAAGGCAATGACAAAAAGAAGCGGTATGATTGAATCAAAATTCATGGGTCAATCCTTGTTAAAAGTCGGGATAAAAGCGGTTCCTAAAATTTGAAATCCGGTTTCAGGAACCGCTTGTTTGAGTTATTTTTCAGGTTCCTGCTCAGGTTTGGCAATCTGGTCTCTCATTTTGGTATCTGCAGAAATATTCTGCATCCTGTAATAATCCATGATACCCATATTACCGCTTCTAAAAGCCTCTGCCATGGCCAGGGGCACCTGGGCTTCGGCTTCTACTACCTTGGCCCGCATTTCCTGTACCCGGGCTTTCATCTCCTGTTCCTGGGCATAGGCCATGGCACGCTTTTCTTCGGCTTTTGCCTGGGCAATTTTCTTATCGGCTTCAGCCCTGTCTGTTTCAAGCTCTGCCCCGATATTTTTACCCACATCCACATCAGCAATATCAATGGATAAAATTTCATAGGCAGTTCCGGCATCCAAACCTTTTTTCAGAACTGTTTTTGATATCATATCAGGATTTTCAAGCACTTCCTTATGGGTAACAGATGACCCAATGGTGGTTACAATGCCTTCGCCCACCCTGGCAAGAATGGTTTCTGCTCCGGCACCTCCCACAAGACGATCAATATTGGCCCTGACAGTGACCCTTGAGATGGCTCTCAGCTGAATGCCATCTTTTGCCATGGCTGTCACAAGAGGGGTCTCAATAATCTTTGGATTGACGGACATCCTCACTGCCTCAAGCACATCCCGGCCGGCAAGATCTATGGCAACTGCCCTATTAAAAGCGAGTTCAATATTGGCCTTGTCTGCTGCAATGAGTGCCTGGACAACCCGGCTGACATTACCTCCGGCAAGAAAGTGAGACTCAAGACTGTCCGTGCCGATTTCAATACCAGCTTTGACTGCCATGATTTTGGATTCAACAATCAGCTTTGGCGGAACCTTTCTAAGTCTCATAAAAATAATATTGATTAACCCGACCTTTGCACCGGACACCAATGCCTGCAGCCACAGGGATATATATGAAAAAATAAAATAAAACAGTGCCAGGCCGACAACACCTGCAATAATTAACAAAATAAACATAAAATTCATTGGAATTATCTCCTATATTAAAGTTTTTTCTACTATAATCTGATTACCTTTGACACCTGTGACAACAATAGGCGTATCTGCATCAATATACTCTCCATCCGTCACAACATCAAGTCGTTGTGAGTTTATCTGTGCCATTCCGGACGGGCGAAGATCCGTGACGGATTTTCCTTTCATATTGATATAGGCTTCAAGACCCTGCCTTTGTGAAACCACACCATCCTGTTTTGATAATTCCCGCCTCAGGGCCAAAGGTGATTTGGCCAGTATTTTCATCCCGGAAACAACCAGCACAGGAACCAGAACCAGATCCAGGCCCGCAAAGACTGTCCCGGCTGTTGAGGATATATTTGTAAATACCAGGTATAAGGAATACAAAAATATGCCAAGAGCCATGACAGCCAACAATCCCAATGACGGGATAAAAATCTCGGCAATGACAACCATAATTCCAATGATTTGAAGCAAAACGGGTAAGATATAAGCTTGCATTCCTGGCCTTTACAATTTAAGATATTTTGGGTTTAACAATAACACGGTTCCGGTCTATTCTATCAATTACAACAATGGTTCCCTGATCAATGAATTCACCCTGGGTAATGGCATCAATCTTTTTATTGTTTATCATTATCTTGCCTGACGGGCGAAGAAATGAGTGGGCAATCCCCGTATCTCCGGGTTTTACACATAAAGCCGTCGTGGCATCCACATGGGACTGCGATAACGTTGCCTCAAGATAAGGTCCTTTGACTATTTTTGAAAGCCGTGGCAGAACAAACCGGATCATGAACAGGGATATCAAAAAGGCAAACATAAAAGATCCCAGAACCTGGGCCAGATTTTTAATCAACAAGGTTCCTTCCCAGGGCAATGAGGGATCAGGGACCACAAATCCCTGAAAAGAAAGGACAAGACCTGCGGCAATAGCAATCAGGCCTGAAATGCCTGCAGCCCCGAATCCGGGAAGGACAAGCACCTCCACACCAAGCAGCAGGACACCGACCAGCAGGAGTAACAATTCCGTATAATCAGCAAGACCCACCAGATATTGGCTGAAAAAAACCAGACCAAGACAGATGATACCGGTAATCCCGGGTATGCCAAACCCGGGCGCCTTTATTTCCGTATATATGGCACCGATTCCGATGAGCATAAGGATTGGTAAAAACGGCTGTAAAAACCTTACAAAGCTTTCAGACCAGGATTCGTTAATGGTAATGATATCCAATGATTCATAGCCTAAAAATGAAAGCGCTTCATTGATATCTTTTACTGTTTTTTTAGAAAACCCAAGATCAAAGGCTTCAGCATCATGCATGGTTAGAAGCTCTCCTTTGGCAACAATTGTCTTTTTAGATTTGATCTGTTTTTTTTCATCTTCCGTCAGGTCGTCATAGGCTTTTTTTCCCATAACCGTTTTCTGGCCATCCATCACCACTTCATAGACTTCCATATCAATGGTAACCATGGACTGGGCCAGAACTACGGGATAATTGTTTTTTTTTGCAAGGGCCCGAAATTTTGCCCGAAGAACGGTCTGAACTTTTTCTCCGGCCATTTCCTGGCCTTTCTGGGTCTGGATGATGGGAGCACAATCTCCGATGATGGTGTTTTCTTTCATAAATAACAGATTTGAAGACAAAGCAATCAGGGCACCGGCGGAAATGGCTCTTTTTTCCACAAATGCTATGGTTTTGCCTTTTGGAATATTGGAAATCATGTCTACAATATCCAGTGCTGCATCCACCCTGCCGCCAAAGGTATCCATTTTAAACACAAAAACAGCATCGGTTTCATCTTTGATTTCTTCCAGGGCTCTTTTGATATAGGCTGCCATACCCGGTTCCACCGTCCCCGTAACAGGGATGATATAGACTGTTTGTTTTTTTTGAGAAGCATATAGAGTGTTTCCCGAAAAAAACATACAAAAAAGAAGAAAAATCAAGATATTTGTTTTTTTCATTTAAGTACTTTTCTTGAATAAAAGGTGATTTTATTTTACAGGATAAAGAATTTTCCCCTTTAGGTCAAGAGACATCCCCTTTCATTGGTTTATTTTGCTCAAATCTATTTTTGATCTCTTATCTGTTGTTTTGGAATTGTCTGACAGAAAAACAATATCCGGATAAAAGCAATAGAGATGTGACTTGAATTTTTCTAAAAAAAAGCCTTTGTTTTCAATTATCCGGGAACCAAATATCTGTTTTAAAAAACTGAATTTGGCAACATATTTTTTAACAATCATTAAATATAAAGCCTTTTTTGATACTTTCTCAAGCTTTCCTGACATCTGGAATCCAAAAATATTATCCATCTGGTCAGAGTCCTGGAAAATAGAAGCGGAAATAATTTTCTGATTTTCTGCATATTGTATATGCCTTGCATTTTCATTGGAAAAAAAATAAAAATTGCTGTCATGAAATACAAAATAGACCGGGGATGACCACGGGATATCATTGTCTGAAACTGCAAGGGTCATGACCCTTGCTTCCCTGATAAGACGAGTGGATTTATCCTTAACTTTTTTTTCCATGAATCATCCTTTCACCATCCTTACAATAATATGCTTTTTTATTGAATCATATATGGCATATTTTGATGCTTCAAAATCATCCCTTGAAAATCCAATGCTTCCCACATTTAAAAGATATTTTTGATTTTCTTCCAAATGTATGGTGCAATTTTCCGTAATTCTTTTGCGCAGCACAATTCTGTCCTTGTAGGTAATCAGTTTTAATTTATGGGTATGTCCGGTAAAAAAAATCTGTTCCCGGGTATTGTTAAACAGGGATTTTAAATAATAATCTGAAACATCATAAATATAGGTGGTTAATTTGTCCGGTGGTGTGCCATGGACAAAATGACAATTTTCCAATTTTAAATAGGCCGGGGTATTTTCAAGATAACGAACAGATTTAGTGGAAAGCATGACGATATTATTCAGCAGCGGCTGTTTAATGGCCTTGGGAAAGCATTCAAGATATTGTATGTCAAACATGGCCAGTTCATGGTTGCCCCGGACAGAAACCACGTTTTTTTTCATTAATAATTTAATGGTCTCTTCGGGCTGATCGCCATATCCGATAATATCTCCCAGACAGATGAACTGATCAATTTGATATTTTTCCATGTCTGAAAAAACGGCTGCCATTTTTGAATAGCAACTGTGTACATCGGAAAAAACAGCTATTTTCATATTTCTCCCTGGTACCTTATTAAGTCAACTTTCGAAGTTGCCAAATTTGAGTGGGGTCAGGCTTGCATACCCAAAAAAATAAGATCGGATCAGGATAAGTAAACCCCGGGGTTATTTATTCTGGGGGTGATCTGCAAAAATTTTTGCCATAATGGAGCCGATCCCTCCCCGGGAAGATTCTTCAACAAATGAATTTTTGACCACCTGGTAAAAGGCCCGGGCAGCCGGTGAAAGGGGTGTGTTTTTTAAATATGCAAAACTGACATCAAGAAATATCTGGGTGTTTTTTATTTTGCGTGAAGCCAGTTTTTTTTCTTTGACTTCATGATCTATAGAGGGTTTTACCAGAAAGGATATGCCTTCTCCTCTTTCTAAAAGATCAATTATAAACTCCGTATTATTGGACTCCATGAAAACATTGGGGACAGCATTGTGTTTTTTGTAAAGTTCCAGAATTTTTTTCCGGGTACCCGAACCTTCTCCTTTCAGGATGACGGGTTCCATTACAATGTCACAAAATTCAAGTTCATTTTTCCGAATCAAGGGATGATTCACAGGCAGAACAACGACGATTTCTTCCTGGCTGAAGGGAATAAATTGAATCCTTGAATCATTTACTTCCATTTGGGCCACAACAACCACTTCATTTTTAAAGTCCCTCAGGCTGTTGATCATGGCCATGGAACTACCTTCTTCAAGAATAATTTTTATATTTGGATAGGCCCTGTGGAAAACCGAAATAATGGATGGCATAATATGTTTGGCATAGGCTTTTGTACACCCGATTTCCAAAAGTCCCTGATTCAGCTCCTTCATCTGGGTCAGAATGGTTTCAACCTCATCCTCAATACCAAAGATATGTTCGGCTTTTTCAAACAATAATTTCCCCGGAAGGGTGAGGAATAATTTTCTCCCCTGTTTATTAAACAATTTCATATCATGATAATTTTCAAACAATTTAATCTGGGCAGTCACGGCAGGCTGGGAGATAAAGAGTTTTTCAGCAGCAATGGTAAAGCTATTATACTTTGCAACAGTGTAAAATGCTCTCAATTGATTCAAATTGATCATCCGTCGCCATCCTCATTTTTTTTTACCACGCAAAAACAAAGTATAAGAAAAACTTATAAATATCATAAATTTATATGAATTGACACTTTTTTTGTCAACAAATATTAATGATCCAACATACTTGTGCCCTAGAATATGATGACCTGTTTTCTTTGACCGTTTACGGCTTCTATCTCAACTTCTCCTGCCGTTCTATGTTTTTACAAGTATGGATCAATTTTTCGGATTTTTTTAGTCAGGTTTTTAACACTTAATTTTTTAATTGGAGGTAAAAATGGCTGATAAGAGTTTTCCTAATCCCCACGAGGTAGAAGCAATTCCCGGCACAGAAGGATGGGAGCGAATGTATCCGTACCACTATTTCTTTACAACCGAAGATAAAGAAAGAGAAGAGTATGAAAACAACATGTTCTGGTTCAACGATGCGCTTCACTATCCTGAGCCCATGTACCCCTTTGATATCATCTGGGATGAAGCATGGTTCCTTTCGTTATCACAATTCAATACACGGATTTTCATGGTTCCACCGGCTTATGGGGTTGATCACAGGATCATCAATGGTAATGTCTACATCACTCCTGTTCCCGTAACCGATCCTGAAGAAGTTCAGAAAAGAGCCCCTTTATTCATGGAAAGAGCAGGTTATTATTATGAAAACTGGGATAAACTTCAAGATCAATGGGAAAAGAAAATGAGGGGGATTATTTCAGACATTGAAACCCTTGAAATCCCAACACTGCCGGCCATGGAAGATATCTCTGTTGT
>JAOZRF010000063.1:0-2366 GCA_029940245.1 Desulfobacula sp. | reverse complement strand
TGAAAACGGAAAAAAATGGATCAGCGCCTGGGATGAAGCCAAAAATCCATGGTTTAATATTTCAACGGGAACTGGGTGGTATCACCAGGATATTTCCTGGAACGACAACCTGAATATCCCCATGAGCTCCATCCGTATTTATATTGAAAAACTAAAAGAGGGCCATTCCATTGACAGGCCAGTGGGCGCGGTCAAGGAAGAACGCAAACGGCTTATTTCCGAGTACAGGGCTCTGTTAAAAACAGATGAGGACATAAAGACCTTTGATCAGCTTCATGGAACGGCTGAACTGGTTTTCCCCTATGTTGAGAACCATATGTTTTACGTAGAGCACTGGTTCCATTCAGTGTTCTGGAACAAGATGAGAGAAGTTGCCGTCATCATGACCGATCACAAATTTCTTAAGGGCCAGGAAGATATCTGGTACATGTCCAGAAGTGAAATCAAGGAAGCCTTATGGGATATTGTGACGGCATGGGCCACTGGAACAAAAGGATATGGCCCCCTGCACTGGCCTAAGGAAGTCGCATGGAGAAAAGGGGTTTATCAAAAATTCAAAGAGCACCGCCCCCTTCCTGCCTATGGAACTCCGCCTGAAATCATTTCAGAACCGTTTACAGTTGTGCTCTGGGGCGTTACCAATGAAAGCATGGCAGCATGGTCGAAATTAAAAGAAATTGGAGATCCGGACAAGGTCAATGAAATAGAAGGGTTTGCAGGTTCCCCGGGTGTTGTTGAAGGCATTGCCCGGGTATGTCGCTCCGTTGAGGATATCGGTCAGCTCAAGGAAGGAGAAATTCTTGTGGCACCAACCACTTCACCCTCATGGGCGCCCGTATTCCAGAAAATCAAAGGGGTTATCACTGATGTGGGCGGTATCATGAGCCATGCAGCCATTGTATGCCGCGAATACGGCATGCCCGCTGTTGTCGGAACGGGGCAGGCAACAGCCATTATCAAATCCGGCATGAAAATCAAACTTAATGGTGATACAGGACGAGTTTACATCGAAAGGTAAGTTGCTATTATGGAAAAAAGATCTGACTATGTCCTCTGGTTTGAAGAATGTGATATCACATCCATTCCCCTTGTAGGGGGAAAGAATGCAAGCCTGGGAGAACTCTTAAAAGCACAGATTCCGGTTCCCCCCGGCTTTGCAATAACCACCAGAGCCTATACCCTTTTTCTTGAGCAGGGCAATATCAAAAAGGATATTTTTAACATCCTGGATAATATCAAAGCCAATGACATGGATTCTGGTGAAGCTGCCAGTAAAACCATCAGGGCGCTTATTGAAAATACCCCCATGAATGATGACCTGCAGGATTATATTGGAGAATTTTACCGTAGACTTTCCAAAAAATGCAATGTCCCTGCTGTTCCTGCGGCTGTTCGATCCAGTGCAACGGCTGAAGACCTGCCGGGAGCCAGTTTTGCAGGACAGCAGGACACCTTTTTGTGGGTCAGGGGGGTGGATGGCATTCTTGAGCATGTGAAAAAATGCTGGTCAAGTCTTTTTACCTCAAGAGCCATCTATTACAGAACAAAAATGGGATTTCCCCATGAACAGGTGGAAATCTCCGTGGGTGTTCAGAAAATGGCCAATGCGTGGACCGCGGGCGTGATGTTTACATTGAATCCAGCCACGGGGGACAGGGCCACCATTGCCATTGATGCAAACTGGGGGTTCGGCGAAAGTGTAGTGAGCGGTGAATGCACACCGGATAATTTTATTATCAATAAAATCACTGACGAAGTGATTAAAAAAACTATTTCCTACAAAACCATTCTGTATACCCGTGATCCTGAAAATCATTGCGTTATAAAACAGGATGTCCCCGCGGAAAGAGCAGATATTCAATGTGTGGTGGATAAAGATGCCATTGAACTTGCCAGAATCGGAAAACGCATTGAAAAACATTATGGCAAGGCCATGGACATTGAATGGGCAATTGATAAAGACACACCCGGCCAGGCAAAAATCATGATTCTTCAAAGCAGACCGGAAACCGTCTGGAGCAGCAAAAAAATAGAACCGGTCATGAAAACAAGATCATCCGCGCTAGAGCATATATGTGCCGGTCTTATTGCAGGAAAGAAAATCAACAGTTGATTGCATGGTTGACATGGTACAACTGACAAAGGAGAAAAATTTATGAAAGACATGAGAGATTTTGTGGCAGTCTGTGAGGAAAAAGGTCTGTTAAAACTAATTACAGCTGAAGTTGACTGGAATCTGGAATTATCTCATATTGCAAAATTAAACGAGGAAGCGCAGGGCCCTGCACTTTTGTTTGAAAATATAAAGGGGTATGATACACCGGTTATCACCAGTGTCTGCACAACTTTACAGAGATTGGCAATTA
>JAOZRF010000447.1 GCA_029940245.1 Desulfobacula sp. | reverse complement strand
AATTATGCCATGATGCTGAACTCAAGGGACGATATTACACAGATTATTAATAATATTGCCACCCAGTCGGGAATAGAAAATATCAGGATTTATAACAAAAAAGGACAGATAAAATTTACCAACAAGGAAGGTGAGATTGATAAAATTGTTGATATCAGGGAAAAGGCCTGTGATATCTGCCATCAAAAAGATCCTCCGACGAATAATCAGATCGACCTGCAGCAAAGGATGCGGTTCTTTAAGTCTGAAAAAGGCCACAGGCTTCTGGGGGTTGTCCAGCCCATCAGTAATGAACCAGGTTGCGCAAGTAATTGTCATTTCCATCCTGAGCATAAAAAGGTATTGGGTTCCCTTGACGTGGTCGTCTCTCTTGAGCAAACAGACCGTCAGGTGTTGAAAATTCAAAAAGGGATTATAAAACTGGCACTCTGGACTATTTTGGTCACATCATTGATTATCTTTTTTTCCATTTTGCAATTTGTAAAAAAGCCGATTGTCATGCTGGTTGAGAGGACCAGAAAAATTGCAGAAGGTAATTACAATGAGAAGATTGATATTGGGAAGGATTATGAAATCGACCTTCTGGGAAAAGCCATACAAAAGATGGGTACCCAGATTGGATTGGACCAGGCAGAACTGAAAAGGCAGAAAAATAAATACCAGTCGCTGTTTGAAACAGTGCCCTGTATGATTACCGTTCAAAGTAAAGACTATAAGTTGAAAGCATGGAATAAGGTGTTCAAAGACAGATTTGATCCAGAGCCTGGATCTCATTGTTATCTTGCCTACAAAGGTCTGGAAGAAAAATGTACGGACTGCCCCGTTGAAAAAACTTTTGTGGATGGAAAATCCCATTATGGTGAAGCAGAAGGGATGGGTAAGAATGGTGGAAAAAATCATTGGATGTTTATTACATCCCCTGTGACAGATGACGATGGAAATATTGTTGCAGCCATGGAGATGAGCATTGATATCACCCTGAGACGCCGGCTTGAAAAAGAACTTCAACGGTCAGAGGAAAAATACCATGCCATATTTAATAATATTTCAAATCCAGTGTTTGTTGTGGATCTTCAAACATTTGAGATTCTTGATTGCAATATCAAAGCAGTTGAGGTGTATGGCTATTACAAAGGAAATTTATTAAAGAAACTATTTTCCGACTTTTTTATCAAAGAGGAAAAAATCGAGCTGATCAAGAAAATGAAATCCGGCCAGGAGGTTAACAAGGTGAAGCATCTTGTTAAAGATAACCGGTTCATCTATGTTGATATGTGGATGTCACCTTCCAAATATTCGGGCAAAAAAGTGCTGCTGGTCACCATTAATGATATCACCAAACGTCTTGAAACGGACCAGCACATGATTCATGCAAGCAAAATGGCCACCCTGGGTGAAATGTCAACTGGTATTGCCCACGAATTGAACCAGCCCTTGTCTGTCATTAAATCATCCAGCAGTTTTTGTATGAAAAAGATGCGAAAAAATGAGAAAATAGAGAAAGAGATTTTCCATAAACTGATTTCAAAAATAGACAGCAATGTGGATCGCGCTGAAAAAATTATCCATCATATGCGCCAGTTTGCAAGAAAATCTGAAATCAAACTGGCCCGCACAAATATAAATAATGTGCTTCAAAGAACTTTTGAAATGTTTAATCAGCAGCTCAAAGTTCATGGTATTGATGTTGTCTGGGATAGAAATGAAGCACTGCCGGACATATTGGCAGATCCGGACAGGCTTGAACAGGTTTTTGTTAATCTGGTTATTAATGCAAAAGATGCCATAGAAGAAAAATGGGAAAAAGAGGGGTTGGCACAAGGTGATAATGACAGGATCACCATTATAACCAAAGCAACAAATAATAAGGTTTCCATTGAGATTTGTGACACGGGTATCGGTATTCAAAAAGAGGCTGCGGATAAGTTGTTTGAACCGTTCTTTACCACCAAGGAAGTGGGCAAGGGAACAGGCCTAGGACTTTCCATCAGTTATGGTATTGTCAAAGAGTGTTCAGGAGAAATTCAAATAGCCCGGGGGAAACACAGGGGAGCAGTCTTTGTTTTATCCTTTCCCGTACTTGATGAGACTGAGGCTGATCTGGTCTATGAAACCTGATAATATTGGGGGATTATGATTGATAAAAATCTAATATCCATATTGGTTGTCGATGATGAAGAAGATATCCGGGATGTTCTTGAGATTGCATTAAAAGATATCGGCTATACTGTATATCTTGCTGAAAACGGTGAAAAAGCGCTTGAGATATTCAAATCAGAACGTCCGGATATTGTGATTACAGATATTAAAATGCCGGTCATGGACGGTATTGAATTATTAAGACGGATTAAACAGGAAAATCTGGAAACAGAAGTCTTGATGATCACAGGACACGGGGACATGGATTTGACCATCAGCAGTCTTAAAAACCAAGCCATGGATTTTATCACCAAACCTGTCAATGTGGATATCCTTGAGATTGCCGTTGAAAAAGCAGTTGAAAAAATAATTTCAAGACAAAAACTTTTGGAATACACACAGAAACTTGAACTTCTTATCTATGAAAAGTCAAAGCTGGCAGACCATTTGTCATCATTAGGACTGATGATCGGCACCATTTCACATAATATAAAAGGGCTTTTAACTAATCTTGACGGGGGAATATATGTGGCACGATCCGGTCTGAAAGTCAAAAATCAACAAACTGCCAAAGAAGGCCTGGACCTGCTGGAGCAGGCAGTTGCCCGGATAAAGAAGATGATCATGGATATATTATTATATTCCAAGGA
>JAOZRF010000446.1 GCA_029940245.1 Desulfobacula sp. | reverse complement strand
AATGGAATGATTGTGACAAAAGATTTGGGGATGACTGGCCCGGACGTATCCCGGCCTAGCTGATCGCACATATCCTTCGTTATTTTTCAAAGCAATATGATAAAAAAAGCATTTCCGGATTGTCCAAAAGAGCATACATTGAATTTCTTGAGGCCTTTTTAGCCCTACTGAAACTCAATGTTAAAAAGACGGGATGGTATCATACGCATATCATCCAGGCCCCCATGTCGACCCAGCGATTCAACGCCGGAGTCGTCTCTGTAATGCAGAAAAGAGGCATACTGGGCGTTACCAGCAGGTATGTGATCATCCTGAATCAACAGGGATTAGAATAATACAGCTCCGAACAAATATCCTGTTGAATGCAGCAGGTGTGTTTGTTGATGGGGAATAGTGCTATTTCATTGACTTTAGGTCTATCGCGGGGTATTTGGAATGAAATAAAAGCTATCAATTTTCCTGTGGTAAGGTTACCTGAGAAAGCAGTGGGGAACAAAAAAGAGCAGTAAATCAAAGTAACGAAAGAGATTAAATGGCACAACTTGAAAATATAGAAGCAATTGAGAAACGGCTTTGGAAAGCGGCGGATACGCTTCGTTCAAATTCCAGCTATGCGAGTAATGAATATTTTATGCCTGTAATGGGCTTGATTTTTCTGCGTCATGCTTTTAGCCGTTTTCTTAAGGTTAAAGATGAGATTGTGGCGAATTTACCATCACGTGGCGGACGGGTCCGACCATTAACCAAAGAAGACTTTTCACAAAAAGGGGCTATTTTTCTTCAGGAGGATGCGCAGTTTGACAGTCTGGTGGCGTTGACGGATGCGGATGACCGGGCTGAAGCGGTTATTCAGGCAATGGAATCAATTGAGAAGGATTATACCAATCTGAAAGACCAGTTGCCAAAACCTGAATACCGGGAGCTGGATAATGATGTGCTGGGACAATTGCTTCGGACTCTCAATCCCGAAGAATTAAAGAGTGCTACCGGTGATATTTTTGGCCGTATTTATGAATATTTTCTCACTGGCTTTGCTGATTTAAAGGCCCATGATGGTGGTGAATTTTTTACCCCGGTTTCATTGGTACAATTAATCACCAATGTGATTGAACCGGGTCACGGCAAAGTGCTGGATCCTGCGTGCGGTTCAGGTGGCATGTTTGTTCAGAGTGCTCATTTTGTGGAGAAAATGAAACAGAATCCAGGTGATCTGTTGACGTTTTACGGCATGGAGAAAAACCCGACAACTATCCGTCTGGGCAAAATGAACCTGGCCGTCCATGGCCTTGAAGGCAATATTCAAAAAGCTATTACATATTACGAAGACCCCCATGACGGACTTTGGGGAAAGGCTGATTATGTAATGGCCAATCCTCCGTTCAATGTGGATGAAGTGGATGAAGAAAAAATCAAGAGTGATGTGGGGCGACGTCTGCCCTTTGGTTTACCCGGAGTAAATAAAAAAAAGAAAATTTCCAATGGTAACTATCTCTGGATTTCCTATTTTTACAGTTATCTGAACGAAACCGGACGGGCCGGATTTGTTATGTCATCCCAGGCTTCCAGTGCCGGCAGGGATGAAGCAAAGGTGCGTGAGGCGCTGATAAAAACCGGCCATGTGGATGCCATGATCGATATACGTGGCAACTTTTTCTATACCCGTTCCGTTCCCTGTCAGCTCTGGTTTTTGAATAAAGCCAAACCAGCAGAGCATCATAACAAGGTTTTGATGATTGATGCACGAAATATTTACCGCAAGGTGACACGCAAAATATATGATTTCACACCTGAGCAATTAAATAATATTACATCCATTGTCTGGTTATATCGTGGACAGACGGAGCGGTTTATTGAACTGGTGCAGGGATATGTTAATCAGGCCCTGATTGCAACCCATGAAAGCACAGCCCTATTAGCGGAATATAATGTCATCATTGATACGCTTCATAAGGCTATGAAACCCTTTCTGAACAGCCTGATAAAAGATGGTGTGCAGGGTGAAACTTATATTGAATTGCGCAAAACATTTAAAGAATTGAATACTTTCATTGCAGACTTTGAACGTTTGAAAGATAATGCGCAAAAACAATGGGATGAGGGCAATTATTCAACAACAACAGACCTGCTGCAATTCGTTGAAACCGACCAGGTTATATCTGGATTAGGCAGGCAAAGCCGTGAACTGGTCAAGCTGATTGATCATTCCTTTAAATTGATTACCCGCTTGATTGAACTTTGTGAAAAAAAACTGGATGCAAAAAAGAATGATCTCTGGAATAATACTGAGATTAATAGTGGTCGTCACAACACCCTGAAGAAACAGGCTGAAGCTGCCCGTAAAGAGGTTGTGGAACAGCTGAACCTTGTTCGCTATTTTTACCGACAGGCCCATTGGCTGCTTTCCCGGTTCCCTGAAGGTGAACTTTGTGATGTATAAGGTCTGGTTAAGCTGGTTTCCATGGAAGAATTGGAATCAAACGACTGGAGCCTTACACCGGGACGTTATGTGGGGGTTGCACCGGAAGAGGTGGACGTGGATTTTGATTTTGAGGAAACCATGCGGGATATCCACACAGAACTTGCTTTACTCAATGAAGAAGCAATCCAGCTTGCGGGTCAGATTGCAAAAAACTTTGAGGGACTGGGGATATGAAAAAAAAAGGTGAAATTACTCAATATGGCGAGCTGTTGACTTCCATCAAGCAACGAATACGTCAGGCCCAGGTTAAGGCGACACTTTCTGCAAATGCGGAAATGATTCTGCTGTATTGGGATATTGGACGTATGATT
>JAOZRF010000445.1:1337-2800 GCA_029940245.1 Desulfobacula sp. | reverse complement strand
TTAAGATAGATAACTTTGCCTTCTATATCGTATACTGCAACCGGGTCTGGATTTGCTTCCAGAACAGTACGATATTTCTCCTCACTCTGCCGAATCGCTGTTTCTGCCTGCTTGCGCTCTGTGACGTCTTCAATAAGGCCATCATAATATTTAGTTTTATCTTTTTTATCTTTTACCACTACAGCAGTTACTGAACCGATGAATGAAGTTCCGTCTTTTTTTTGCAATAGCAGTTCCTCATTTTTTACTGCACCTTCTTTTAATAATTTTTCATTATATTTTTTTCTGTCAGAGGGATTTTTGTATAAATCGCTAACTTTTAGTTTTAGAAACTCCTCCCTGCTGTCAAAACCGAACATTTTTACAATAGCGGGGTTAGCCTCAAAAAATTTACCTTCAGTTCCCTGTGTATTTCTGAATATCCCCACACTAAGATTAATTACCAAGGATTTATACTGTTCCTCGCTTTCGCGCAGCGACTCCGCCACCTGCTTTTGTTCTGTGATATCCTCTAAACATACAAACACCCTGTCTCCCGCGGGAAGCTTTAAAAAGGTTGTAGAAACAAGAACCCACATATCTACAATTCCCTCTTCAACATCATAAGGCATAGGCGCTTCCACGGATCGGTAATCATGACAGTATCGGAAAGTGTCCATAACCGTATTTCGGATGACGCAAGATTTACATGCAGCGCTGAAGCCGCAGCCCCTGGGATCATCCAGGGAGCTGATACATCGCAGGGCTTCTCCACCACGAAGGCCAATGGAACTTTCTTTTAAACGACGGGTCATCTTGACAGCCGCTTCATTCAATTCACATACAAAACCTTCACGATCCACGACAAGCATAACCAGCGGGGCTTTGTTGAAAAGAACGTTAAATTCAATTTGATTCTGCTTATAGCCTTTCTCAATCTGACTAAATTGAGCAACTTTTAGCCTTAACTGCTGAATCTGTTGTTCCAGTTCTTCATAGGTAAGTTTTTCAGACATATGAATCCTCTTTTATCGCCCAAACGAACTTAATTCCGTGAATAGAATGCGTTTACTATTCTGGTCAATCTCCAAAAAAATTATTCTAATAATATTATGGCGCAAAGTAAATAAATTTACCAATCAGATGATTTTTATTTTCTGACAAATTCTTTACAGAGATTGTCTATATTTAAACTTATTAAAAGGCAAAATCCTTGATTGTTTTAATCTCGCAAACACGATAAGCCGGTGTTTCATAGGGGTGAACTTCCAGCAATTTGCTCAAGACCGAATTGATATATATATCCTGAATAAACATTTCAACCTTGAATTCGCGCAACCGTTCTACCTTGTTTTTATTTCCAATAAACGGGCGGCTGCCATCTATCGGCCTGAACTGACCTATGCCTTCGGTCTCCCATGAACATGAATCATAATGACCGAATTTGCCGGCACCTTCTTCAAATAGAGCTGTTTTAACTTTTT
>JAOZRF010000445.1:0-1327 GCA_029940245.1 Desulfobacula sp. | reverse complement strand
GATGTGATTCAGGCACATAGAAACATAATTGAAACATGTATCATCCTTTAAAATTACCGACTCAACTTTCGGAGTTACCGATTTCATATTCACCAAAAGCTACCAAAAAAAAATCAATGTGGCAATATTTTTTAAAAAAGGTTATGAATCATACTTTAACCTGAAATTGATACAAAAATCATCAATCAGTCTGGATTGAGAAGGGAGAAGGACAATGAAAAAAGTCGGAATTGTAGGCTGGCGTGGTATGGTGGGTTCTGTGCTCATGGAAAGGATGATAAAGGAAAATGATTTCAAACAATTTGTGCCTCTTTTTTTCACAACCTCCCAGAAAGGTGAAATGGCTCCGGATGTGGGCATTAATGTGCCGCCGCTTGTTGATGCATATAATATTGACAGGCTGCTGGACATGGATATTATCATGTCCTGCCAGGGAGGGTCATATACTGAAGCTGTCCGTCCCAAACTCGCGGGAAAGAACTGGGGTGGATACTGGATTGATGCGGCCTCAACCCTGAGAATGGATAACAAAAGTATTATTGTCCTGGATCCGGTAAACCGCAGGGTCATTGACAATGCCCTGAACGATGGCATTAAAAATTATATTGGCGGCAATTGTACTGTATCCCTCATGCTCATGGCCCTCGGAGGATTATTTGAAAACAATCTGATCGAATGGCTGACCTCCATGACATACCAGGCAGCCTCTGGTGCCGGTGCCAAAAACATGGAAGAGCTTGTGGCTCAGATGCTGACCATTGGCAAAATGGCTGCCCCGGTTCTTGCCAATCCCGTATCTGCTATCCTGGATCTGGATAAAAATGTCATCAATACCATGAGATCTAAAGGCTTTCCCGTTCAAAACTGGGCTGTTCCCCTGGCAGCAAGCCTGATCCCCTGGGTTGACAGAGCAATGGACAATGGCCAGACAAGAGAAGAATGGAAGGGTCTTGTTGAAACCAATAAAATCCTTGGCCGGTCAGACAACCCGATTCCCATTGACGGTCAGTGCGTCAGAATCGGTTCCATGAGATGCCACAGCCAGGCATTTACCATCAAGTTAAAAAAAGATGTCCCGCTAAACGACATTTACGCGATGCTGGCCGAGAATAATGACTGGGTTAAAGTGGTTCCCAATTTAAAGGAAGACTCCATAAAAGAACTGACCCCTGCTGCAGTAACCGGAACTTTGACTGTTCCCGTGGGACGGATCAGAAAAATGAATCCTGGAAATGATTTTCTTACGGCTTTTTCCGTGGGGGATCAATTACTCTGGGGTGCGGCTGAACCGCTTCGCCGAATTCTGAATATCATTCTTTAGGCCTTA
>JAOZRF010000062.1 GCA_029940245.1 Desulfobacula sp. | reverse complement strand
ATTCTTTGTCAATAAGGGTGGCTATGGCCTGTCGTAAAATTTTATCATCAAATGGCGGTTTTCTTAAGTTAAAACCCATATAATATAAAGCGCTTTTTTTATTCAAAAATACCTTTATATCGGGCTGGGCTTTAAGATCTTTTATGTAGCCCGGCTGAATTTCCCACCAGAACATGTCTATGTCACCTTTTTTAAGGGCCAGTATTGCAACATCACTGGTCCCGTATATTTTAAAAAGAATGCTGTCTATATAGGGTCCAAGCGTATAATTGCCTATTTTTTTTCCCGTACCGAAAAAATAAGGGTTTTTTGTCATGTAAACATAGGCCCCTTTTTTGTATTCAGCCAGCATAAAAGGGCCGGTACCCAATGGTTTTTTAATGATATGGTTCTGTAGGGAGCGTAAGGGTTTTTCTGTTTTTTTTGCCCTGGCTGCAATTTGTTCCCATTCCTTTTTCGATACCATGGGAGTGGTTAATACCCGGGAAAGAAAAATTGCCGAGGGCTTTTTTAAATAGAAAACAAGTGTGTGATCATCAATGATATCAATTTTTTTTATCACCTTCCATTTGCCGGCATAACCCGGAATTTTAAAATCAAGGAACAATTTTTTATTAAATACAACATCATCAGATGTAAAATTACTTCCATCAGACCATTTTGCAGCTCTTAATTTTATAGTATAAGCCAATTTTTTTTTATTAAAAACAGGGTCTTCCCGGGCAAGCCAGGGAATTATTTTTAATGTTTTTGGATCTCGAGTATACAAAGGCTGGTAGATCTGGGAGAGTATTTTACGTGAGTTGCCATCAGTTGCCAGCCACACATTTAATGATTTGGGTTCCTGGGGTAATCCTATTTTAAGCAGGTTTGTTTCATTTTTTTTCTGGCAGGATAAAATCATACATAGAATTATTATCACAAGCCCTGTAAATAAGATGCGTTTTAAACTGTTTTTCAATAATCTATCCAGAGTCTTTTGAGTGTTCATTTTGCCGGACCTTTAAATCTGCTGTTCAATAAAATCAATGACCTTGACTTCCAGTTTTTCATTATCCAATTGATTGATCCGGGGTATGCCCCCGGGGCTTACGCAGTTGATTTCAACAAGCTTGTCACCGATAATATCAATGCCCACAAAATACAGACCATCCTTTATTAACTGATCTTTCAAACTTTTACATATTTCTCGTTCTTTGTTTGTGATTTCGTGTTTAAATACTTTTGCACCGGCGTGGACATTTGTTCTAAAGTCACCGGAGACCGATTTTCTGCCCATGGCCCCTAAGATTTCCCCGTTTAAGAGCAGAATTCTGACATCCCCATCATATTTAACGCTTTTTAAATATTCCTGAACCATTGTGGGGTGACGTTCAGGATAGGGTTGTCCTGAATCAATATAATAATTGATCAATGAATTCAAATTTTCCGGATCCCGGTTGCTGACTTTGATAACCCCGTGTCCGCCATGTCCCTGAAGGGGTTTTATCACCATGTCTCCACCAAAGGTATCAATTATTTTTCTGATTCGGGAAGGATCCCTGGAAATATGGGTTTCAGGGATAATATCAGGGAAGTTCAATGTATAGATCTTACTATTACCCTTTATTTGCCCCAGAGTATCATTGAGCATGAAAATTTTATCGCTGACAGGACCAAGAAATTCCATGACCTGATAACTTAAGGGCGGGTCTTTCCGCAGGAACAAGACATCCAGATCTATAAGGGTTTCAAATATCAGGTCTTCCTTGTAGAGACATTCAATAAGCATCTGCCAGTAATCTTTGATGGGAAGGTCAGGTTTTACTGATATGTTCCGCATCCTTGCAACAACTTTGTTTCCACGGATATATACATCGTGGGGTTCCAGAAAAAATACTGTGTGCCCCCTCTGGTTGCATTCATACATAAGGGCAGTTGTGGTTTCCCATACTGGATTGATCTGTCTTAAATCATCCATTAAAAAGGCAATTTTCATGATGCTTTACTTTGAATCCCTCCCAGTATTATAGATATTGCAAGCTATAAGGCGATAATGTATCATAAGAAAATGATGAAAGCCATAAATAAAATATCAGTCCTGATCATAACCCCACCACTGACAAGTCCTGCCATGCCCTCTTTTACCGCTGCCCTGGCAGCAGGATGTTTTTTGCATAAAGCCTTTAAAACCATAGTATACGATGCTAACCTTGACTTTTTTGTGAACCATGTTTTTTTAAAAAAGGTGATGGATTTTTTAAGATCTGAATCATTTTATGATCCTGAAAAATATCTTGTGGCCAGCAACAGGATAGATGATTTGTTATATTTTCACTCTGCTGGTTTTTATCCCTCCATGTTCAGATGGGGTTTTCAGGCCGCAAGTGTAATTGATGACAATAAAAATCCAACTTATATCTCTTTTTGCCATGAAAAACTTGATTTAAAGCTGAAACAGACCCTTCCAAAGGTGGTCATCCTTGCTCTGGACTCTGAAGCCCAGGTTCCCTGTGCAATTACAATGATAAATTATATCAAAGCTGTTTTTCCAGAAATAAAGACAATTGTCCTTGCGGGCAGAAACCAGGCAGAAGATAATACTCCTGGTGCAGACCATAGTTTTTCCCTACAGAATACAGGGCTTTTTTTAAAATGGATAAACACCTTCTGGAAACTTAAAAATCATGATACACAGGTTGAACCTGACTTTTCCATATTCCCTTTAAAAGAATACCTGACACCTGAATTGATACTGCCGCTTCAATCTTGTTTTTTTAAGGATGCTTTTTCTTTCTGGGATTTTGTGGCAAAATTGAAAGACAAATTTGGAGCAAAAGGATTTCTTTTTGAGGATATGTTTTCTTCTTTTGAATTTTTCGTGGAAAAAAAAGAAGTTTCCCATATTTTTTTTGGTGTCAAAGCTGTTATGGAGAATTTTGATACGATATATCATGGTAATGAAATTCAAAATCTGTTTTCCTCCGGCATGACCTTGATCCAATGGGAAAGTTCTGAAAAAAAACAGTCTGCTGAAATAAAAACCTTATGGGATCTTTCCAAACAAGGTATCTGGAATCATGTAAACCTGACCGGACTTACAGACTATGCCTTAAAAAATGATTGGCTGACCTTTATATCCTTAAATCCCAATATTGCCCATTCCTATGACAATTTAATTGACAATGATCCATATATTAAATCGGACATCAATGCCATGGATCCTTTGCTGCAAGGCTATACAGGTGTAAAACAGATTCCAGGTGAACCTTTCTGGAAAATTTTATCAGATCCTGCCCATCTTTTATTGTATTTAAATTATCATGGAAAAAAAAATCTTTTCCGCCTGAGAGCAGACAAAATCAATGAAACCATTATTTCATTGGGAAGCAATATCACCTTTAATTTTATGAAACCGGATGAGTTGCCCCCGGGTTTTTTAGATGAGATCTGTGCAATGGTGGAAGCAGGAGGGTCAGTGGATACAAAATATGTCAGATATAACCTTGAAAGGGCATATTTGATAGGATATGCCGAGGAAAACGGCATCATCGTGGGAAATTCCAGCCTAAAGCATCCAAGACCTGAGTTCATCCAGAGGCTGAACACCATTACAGGTCTTGATTTTAATCATTTTGTTGAAAGAGGCTATACCTCTGTCAGGCCTGAATACAGAGCGCTTGGTGTTGGCGCAAAACTGCTTGAAGGGCTGACAAAAAGGGCAGGGCAACATAAGGTTTTTTCCATCATCAGTGAGGACAATACAGCCACCCGGAAAATTGCTAAAAAAAACAACACAAAACAAATTGCCGTATATTATAGCGAAAAGGCAGGCAAAAAACTGGGTATATGGATGCCTGAAAATATGATTGAAAAAGACTGGGAACTTAAATGATGAATATTGGTGTTATAACTGTAAATGATTTTTCTTTTCATCCCAACATGCGTTTAAAGCAGGCAGCAAAAGAGTCGGGAAATGAGATCATTCTTATCAATCCCTATGATATCCTGTGTTCTTTAAAAGACGGCCGATTTGAATTTTTGATTGAAAAGATAAACAAAAAGATTGATGTCATCATGCCCAGGCAGGGATCTCCCATGGGGGATTATGGCCTGGTACTCCTTGGCCAGTTCATGCATTCGGGCATACCCCTTGTGAACAGCCTTAAAGGCATTACCATTGCCAGAAATCAGTTTATCACACTTCAGGCGCTTGTATCATCAGGTCTGCCTGTCCCGGGAACACTTTTTATTACCAAATCGGCATCTTTTCTGCCCGCGGTGAAACAATTGGGCGGATTTCCCGTGGTGGTCAAGCAGGTGGATGGAATGGGGGGAGATGGAGTTATCAAGGTCAACAGCGAGAAAGAAGCCCAGGATTTTTTAAGCCGGAATCTAGTGGCCGGAAAAGGCCTTATTGTCCAGCAGTTTATCAGGCCACAGGAACGTATGGATATAAGGGTGGTGGTGATAGGTGAAAAGATAGCCGGTGCCATGGCCCTTGTGCCGGACAATAATGATTTCAGAACCAATATTCACCAGAAAGGTCATGCAAGACCAGTTGAATTGACTGAATCCATGGCCTTGATTGCCCTTAACGCTGCAAAAGCATGTGATCTTCAAATTGCCGGCATTGACCTTATTGTAGAAAAGGCCTGCTCTCCTTTGATACTTGAAGTGAATTATTCACCTGGGTTCAAAGGACTTGAAGCGGCAACTGGAAAGGATATTGCAAGGCTGATATTAGACTATGTTACATCAACCTGTAATAAATAACAGATGATTATACTATAATATGAAAATTTCTAAATTTAATCTGATTCAGGATGAAGAAAGTGTAAAGGCCACGGCCCTTGTCAGGTTTGAGGACTGTAACCAGCCGGACAAAGAGGTCTTTATCAAAACCTCCGTAGCTTATGAAAAATATTTTGATGTCAACCCCCATTCATTTCTGGTGGGTTGCCTTTTGCCTGCCATTCATTTTGGGGAAAAAAGAATTGTAATGGATTCAAAAATCTGTCCCTTCTTAAAGGAAGGCCTTGAAACAGCCATGCATATCCTTTCAGACTGGACAAAGGGGAAATATAATCCCTTGATAATAGAAGCACCAATAATGTCTGAAAGCAGGCAGATTAAAATACCCGGTGCAGGCATGTTCATGTCCGGCGGCATGGATTCATTAGCTGCATTGCGGTTAAACCGGCTCCATTATCCCTGCAACCATCCGGGATATGTAAAAGACGGGTTTTTTCTTCATGGATTTGATATCGGCGGAGTGGTTGAGCGGGGGATGAAATACCCTGTTTTTGACAGAGCCATGGAATCCATATCAAAAATTACCAATGATGCCAGGCTTTCTTTGATACCGGTTTATACCAATATCAGGCATCTTTGCGATGAACGGGAACTTTGGCTGAACAGCTTTTTTGGTTCGGTTCTGGCAGCCATTGCCCATTCTTTTTCCAGGCGAATGAATCTTGTTTTTATCGGGTCTTCCTATGACATACCCAACCTGCACCCTTGTGGTTCCCACCCATTGCTTGACCCTGAATATTCTTCTCTGGACCTTCGGATAAGGCACAGGGATTTCCAGCTATCCCGGATCGAAAAAATAAGGATTGTTTCTCAATGGGATGTGGCATTTCAGAATTTCAGGGTCTGTCTTGCCAATGTTCCTGACCGCTTGAATTGTGGTCATTGCGAAAAATGTGTCAGAACTATGACCGAATTGACAGCCCTTGGACTATTAGATAAAACCCAGGCTTTTGTTGAAGATGAAATTACTTCAGAGCATATTTCTCAGTTTGATATCACCATCAGAGTCAGGCCGCCATTTTACAGGCCCCTGATTCCTTTACTCCGCCAACAGGGAAGAGATGACCTGGCATGCGCAATTGAAAAACAGCTTAAATAGTGCCCGAAAGATTATCTGTCTTAATTATCTTTGTGAAGATTGCGGATACGACGGCTTAAGACCTTGCAGATTTTCAGAGCAATCCCGGGGTATTCCATTGCCGTTTCCTTGAATTCCTGTTGATGGATGATTAAAAAACGGGATGGTTTTGTTGTCCGGATGGTTGCCGATCGAGGTTCATTTTCCAATAGAGCCATCTCTCCGAAAGAGTCTCCCTGGCTGATAACAGCGATCACCATTTTATTTTCATCTGCCAGTTCCTTGATTACCTCTACCTCACCATCAATAACCAGAAACACGGTTTCACCCACATCGTTCTGTTTGATAACGGTTCGATCCCCGGGATAATTAAGTTGCTTTGTTACTGTTGCTATGGCTGCCAGCTCAGCAGGGCTGAGACCGGAAAAAATTTCAATCTCCTTTAAAAGCAATATTGTTTCACCAAGGGAAATCTCGATTTCCCTTACCCTCTGGGGATCGTTCGCCTGGGAATCGGTTGATGGTTTGGTCTTCTTCATCAGAATCATTTGCATTTCCTTTGAAATATTCTTATTGATTGAATTTTCCAATTTTTTGAGCATTCCATTCCCCTCAATCAGAGAGGGCATGTCCTGGGTAAGACCAAGTCCCATGATAACATCCACCCAGTCTTCAGAGGATATCAGATTTGAAAAAACCTGTTTTCCTTCAGGATCGAATTCAGGGATTATTGCCACGTTTTTGCCTTCTGCCAGAGCCATTGCCGGTGTCGGACTTTCCAGAAGCGGCAGCATGGCATTAAAAAGTTTGCGGTCCATGATATCATTTAAAAGTTCAATGGCGTTGGCCCTCTGGCTGGTATCCGGTGAAAAAACCCCTTTCCATGCAGTTTTCATTCTGTCTGTTTGATCCCGGATCGCAAGAACGCGGATAATATTTTCAAGGACAAGTTCTTTTTGATTAATTAAGTGTTCAATGGCAAGATCCCGCATTTTCCCCTGGGGTTGTTTTTCAAGATTCTGACTCATGGCAAGATATGCATAACATTTATCTATGTTCTTTTTGGCGAACATAAACACATCTAGTCCTTTAATATCAAGGGTTTCCAACAGCTCAAAAAGGCCTCTTCGTATTCTGGTGCCTGGTATACCAAGGGATTCAACCAGGATTTTGTTATTGTGGTATTTAGAATTTTTGATTTTTTTTATGGCAAATTTGTGAATTCCATCTGAATTGTCTGCCAATTGCGAAATGGCTTTTTTTAATGAAAAATCATCATTAATATCCAGGGCATCAAGGGCTGCCATCCTGACTTTTTCATGGTCATGGGAAAAGTAGGAATAGATGACGGTATTCAATTCCCTGGCCCTGAGGCGTGACAGGGCAATGATAATGTCCGGGATAATCTGATCAATATCTTGCCGGGACAGTATTTTAAGGAGGGTATCTATGTACTCTTTTTTCCCGCTTAATCCTGCACTGACAATTCCGGACTGTAAATCGTTTAACTCATTTGATTTGATCCATCTATCAATCATGGCACCATAAGGTTTTGGGTTCCCTTGATATAGACATGCTGCTGTAAACCCCTTAACAACCGGATGTGGATTGTTGATGTAAGGCGCAACAGAGACATCAATCTTTTTTATGGATGTTGGCCCATGGAGGCAGAAAATTTTTAAAATAGCAATGGTGAGTTCCGGTTTTTGGGGATCTAAAAATCGCACAAGACTTTCCAGGGAGGTAGCAAGGCCCTGGGGAGAAATCATCTTGATCAGTGCTATCTTGGTTTGTTCATCCTGGTTTTCGAGAGTCTCAAGGATATTCTTATCCAGATCCTCACTGGAATAAATTTTCAATAAATTGCCATGCCAGATGGCATCTTTCCCCCTGGCAGATAGAAATGCCTGTTTAAGCCGGGACAGAATTTTATCCCCCTTGAAAACCTGTCCCAGCTCCTTTTTTTCCATGCTTTTGATATCCAGAAGGTTGTTGGAAATTAAATCCATCAGTATTTTGGGATATTTTGCTTTAAGGATAAAGGGCGCGGCAATCCAGGCCAGCATAAAGGGTAAAGCCACCAGGGTCAGATATCTGGGGTGGAAAAAATTTTCAGATATCAGAATCAGTCCTGATCCCACAAAAAGCGCCAGCCTGACAACAGTGCCCCGGAGAAAGGGGCGGATCATTCCACGGTAGGATTTTGGAAAAAGACCTATTAATATTGAATTTGCCGGCACATTGATGGTAGTTCGAATGATATTGGTCGACAGCCTGGCATACATGGCTGAAATAAAGTCAAAACGGAAAAGAAATGCCATAAAAGCAATCATATAATTAAAGGGATGAAACATCAAGGCAACGGGAAGCCCCCATTTTCCATAGATTCTGCCTACAAACAAAAGAATGAACAGGCTTATTACATATAATCCACCCCTGAAATATCCAAAAAATTGAAGCATGCCGGATTCAGTGGCAAACTGATCATTTATGGCATAATTGAACTGATAGTTTATGATGGGAATAACCACATTGGGCATAAAGGTTAGAATCAGCACTATTTTTATGAGAACTGAATCCTTGATCAGGGGTAGTACATTCTTGAATTCCTGGATCATGGAATCCTTTTTTTTCCCATTGGTTTTCTTTTTTTCTGAAAAAATCATGGAAGGGTAACTTCGGCCCATGGCCTCAACAATGGAAGCACCGATAATCGTCGTACACAGATACAGATATAAGAGATTATCCATCTGGAATAATTTTGCAAAATATGGTGTTCCAAAGCTCCCAAGGATAAGTCCGATCACACCTCCTGCAGTTAGCAGGGGAAAAAGTCTTTTGGATTGCCGGGTATTGAAAATATCATTGCATATATTCCAGAACAGCATTGCCTGGAGCAGTTCAAATTGGCTCTTGAGCATAAAAAGCAGAGGATATAAAAGTTCAAAACCAAATGGCATAAGGATTCGAATCATGGTAACGCTGATGCCGCAGAAAATAAAAACATAGGTGAGAAGTCTTGCCCCGGGCAGTTTTCCCATAAAAGCGGTTAAAAATCCGGTAATGATAAAAGTGGCTACGGCATTAAGCATATTGACGATGGGAAGATATTCAACACCATAGCGTTTTAGAAAAGCGGTTTCAGCATAATTGTTGAGAATGATTCCTGAACTTCGGATGATAAACAAAAGTGCGGCTGTCCACAGGAGCAGATTGACTTCTTCTTCATACAGTTTTAATAATCCAAGAAGTTTTGCCCGCATTAATCCGCCTCAAGTGCCAACCTGAAACCAGTTGTTTGAAATTTTGCGCCGGGATGGGCATAGGCGCGATTGGCACTGCGGCAATACCACCCATATTTGTACCAGCTACCTCCCCGTTTGATCCTGGTGTTGGTTTTTATGGGGCCATATCCTGTATCAAGCTTATGGCTATTGTAATCCTGATAAGGATCAGCACACCATTCCCAGACATTTCCATGCATATCATAGAAACCCCAGGGATTGGGGGCAAAACTTTTAACGGGCGCTGCCCGGTTTGGAGCAAATCCCATGGATTTGAAGTGTTGTATACACTCGGTTTGTTTTTTCTGGTTATTCCCATACATGGCCTTTGAACAGTCAATTGTATCCCCGAAACTATAGGCCGTGGTTGTTCCTGCCCGGCAGGCATATTCCCATTCCACCTCCGTGGGTAGCCTGTAAACCCTTTTATTCATAGTATTCAATCTTTTGATAAATTTCTGGCAATCATAAAAGGAAACCTGGACTACCGGCATGTTATCCGATCCTTTTATGCGGTTAAATAATTTTTTTCCCATAACAGCTTTCCATTGTTTAACCGTTACTTCAGTTGATTGAAGATAAAAGGGTTTGATGATTTTCATCTCATGCAGAATTTCGTTATGATCGCGATGCAGCTCATTTTCAGGGCTGCCCATCATAAATGATCCGGGATTAACCAGGATGAACTCCATTCCAATATGGTTGGTCATTTTCTTTTCTTGTGCACTGGGCAAAGCAGGAAATATCCATCCTAGAAAAAAGGCTACAGAATAAAAAAGAAAAATTTTAAACCCTTTATTCAGGACATGTATTTTTAAGAAATTTATGCTGATGTTAAATCCCCTTTTAAAAATACTTATTGAAATCAGTTAAAGTCTGAAGATTTTCTATACAAGAACAATTTTTTTGTATTGTCAAGTGAAAAATATGCGGCCCTAAGTTGCAGTTTATTATTGAATCGGTTATACTCTGAACTATTGAAGGCTTGATTGGGGTTAAGGGTTTATTTTCAGTTAAGGATTTTTTTGGGGAGTATATTGTGAAACTTGACAAAAGAGAAGAAAAAGGGGTGATGATTGTTACGGCATCAGAAAAAATAGACGGCATCACTTCCCCTGAATTGGAAAATTTTCTGACGGACCTTATACAAAAAACCACTTCCAATATTATTCTGGATTGCAGTGATCTAAAATATATCAGCAGTGCCGGGCTCCGAGTGGTTCTGGTAACGGCCAAAAAACTTCGGGCTCAAAACAGGGAGCTTTTCCTTTCCGGTCTTACCGGACCCGCCAAGGATGTATTTCAACTCTCTGGATTTTATTCAATTTTAAAAATATTTGATACCACAGCCCAGGCCCTGGAACAGGAATAAGACCCCCAAAAAAGGGAAGAGATAAATGCTATCTCTTAGATAGTGCCTGAACGAAAACCTTGTTCAGGCACGGTTTTAAGTTTTAACCTAAA
>JAOZRF010000444.1 GCA_029940245.1 Desulfobacula sp. | reverse complement strand
GGGGTATGACAAACCGCTGGCCGCAGGAACCATTGTAGCCTCAGGTACTTTGGGTATCCTTATTCCACCCAGCATCATGCTGGTGGTCTACGGACCACAGGCCGGCATCTCCATCGGCCAGATGTTCATGGGAGCTGTTTTCCCCGGACTGCTTCTCTCTGGATTTTATGTGCTGTATATCCTTGTCCGATGTTATTTTAATCCGGAACTGGGCCCCTCCCTTCCCCAGGACCAGATCACTCCCTTCAACATCAAAAAAATTATCAATTTAATTAAATCCCTGGCACCTCCGGTGTTGCTCATTCTGGCGGTTCTCGGAACGATCTTTTCCGGTATTGCTCCGCCCACGGAAGCAGCTGCTGTAGGCTGTCTTGCAGCCATCCTTCTGACCATTGTCTACGGAAAATTCAGCTTGGACCTTCTCAAACATGCCTCTATTGAGACGCTCCGGGTCAGCGCCTTTGTGGTCATGATCGCCGCACTATGTTATGCCTTTGTGGGCATTTTTATGAATGCCGGGTCCGGCGATGTTGTGACGGCAATGATTCTGGCGGTTCCCGGTGGAAAATGGGCATCTTTTGCCATGATCATGGCAATCGTATTCATGCTGGGTCTGTTCATTGAATGGATCGGTATCGTCTTTATCATTGTACCCATTTTTTCCCCGATTCTGGAGTCTCTGGGCTTTAATCCCCTGTGGGCAGGAATGATGATCTGCATCAACCTTCAAATGGCATTCCAGACACCTCCCATGGCCATGTCGATCTTTGTCCTCAAAGGGGCTGCACCGCCGGAACTGGGCCTGACCATGTCGGATATTATCAAAGGGGTCATCCCTTTTGTCCTTATCATCATGTTTACGCTGCTGCTCTGTACTATATTTCCGGAGATTATCACCTGGCTCCCGGAAAAAATGATTGGGCCGGCCCACTGATCGGGTGATAACCATGCGCCAGAGCCGAACCGGACATAAGCAAATGCCGGAAGAGGCTCTGGCCGATTCTGAGTTAACGTTTATGCAAAAAGAAGAAGCAAATCCATGAGTACACCCAAGTCCCATCTGGAGACATTGTTTAAAGCCGCTCTGAAACGAGTTGACCCGTTTCAGATGATCATGGACCATGTCCAGATTATCGGCACCACCCTGACCATCACCTTTGAAACGATAAAAAAACAGATCGACCTGTCTGATTTCAGACATATCCTGGTCCTGGGTGGGGGCAAAGCAACCGCACCCATGGCAAAGGCGATTGAAACCCTTTTGGGAGACAGGATTTCCAAGGGAGTCATTTCCGTTAAATACGGCCACACAGAATCTCTGGATCGTATAGAAATTATCGAATCCGGCCATCCGGAACCGGATGAAAACGGTGTCAGGGCAGCTATCAAAATCATGGACCTGGCAAGTCGTGCCGATGCATCCACCCTGATCATTACCCTGATTTCCGGCGGAGGGTCAGCCCTTCTTCCCCTGCCCATCCTTTGTGATATTGATGGAACAAAGGCAGAGCTGAGTCTTTCTGAAAAACAGGCTGTCACCAGGGCCCTGTTAAAATGTGGGGCAGATATCACGGAGATCAACTGTATCCGCAAACACCTGTCTGGAATCAAAGGCGGTCGGTTTCTCCAGACCATGGCTCCAGCCACCAGTCTGAATTTTATTCTTTCCGATGTTGTGGGTGATGACTTGAGCAGCATCGCCTCAGGCCTCACCATCTTTGATCCCACAACCTATGATGACGCTTTGGCTATCCTTGACAAGTACGGCATTAAACGCTTTATTCCTGACAAAGCCCTTAGCATCCTCCAGGCAGGCGCCCGGGGATCTGTTCCGGAAACCTTGAAACAGGGACACGAAACCATGATGCTTTCAACCAACATCCTCATCGGCACCAACAATCTTGCCATGCGGGCAGCTGGTGAAATGGGACTAAACTTAGGATACAAAGTGGTTTATCTGACATCCAGAATTACAGGCGAGGCAAAAGAAGTTGCAAAATTTCTGGCCGGCATTGCTGCTGATACTGCCCAGACAGAGATGCTGGCCCGTAAACCTGCCTGCATCATTTCAGGGGGTGAACCCGTTGTCACCCTCAAAGGCATTGGCAAAGGCGGCCGGAACCAGGAAATGGCCCTGGCCTTCCTGGCCGAGATCCAGAGGTATCCTGAACTGTTTCATGGGGTAACCTTTCTGGCAGCCTCCACAGACGGTAACGACGGCCCCACCGATGCTGCAGGTGCATTTGCTTCTCTTAACCTGCTCCACAGGGCAGAAAAAAAGGTGCTGTCCATAAACGATTTTCTTACCAACAATGATGCTTACCACTTTTTCAAAGCCATCGATGGCCTGTTCAAGACGGGCCCTACCAACACCAATGTCTGTGATCTGCATCTTCTGCTCGTTGACGGCAGTTCCTGATCAGGAGAATATTTTCAAGAATGGCTTACAATGAAGCCGTGTTTATACTCCACAGATATGGGATTCAGGCTTCAGGCACAAACCATTCATTTTTTCGATATGCCTGATCCTGACTTTTTGCAATCAGTTCACCGCTGTCTTTATTATAAATTTTTATGCTGTACAATGATGTTCGCCGGCCATTATGTTCTTCTGTTGCCTCTGCAACCAGATGATCCCCGGGATAGGAGGGTTTTAAAAAACAGATGCTTACGTTCAGGGCAACGGCAACTTTTCCGTGGGAATTGCAGGCGGCTGCAAATGCCATATCGCTGATGGCAAAAATAATACCCCCATGGGCAATGGCATTCGCTTTGATTGTAGCAAAAACCCAATTTTTCAAACCAGTAGC
>JAOZRF010000443.1 GCA_029940245.1 Desulfobacula sp. | reverse complement strand
CAACCACCTGCTCCAGGGTCAAGCTGGGACAATGATGTGCCGCGTGAAAGCGTTCAAGGCCATGTTCCACTGTTTGGGGGCAGGTAAAAATATCATATAATTTTATTAATATTTCATTGCATTCAAAATGGCCATGGGTTTTCCAATTGTATACCCGGTAGAGCTGCCGGCCATGGATGTCTTTTTTGTAAAGTTTGCTGTAAACGATCCAGCTGGATTTGACTATTCGGCTTTCCTTTGACAGGGCCACAGGGTCTTTGCTTTGTTTCGAATCCATTTTTGTTTTCCAGAGCAGGGTCATTTTAAATGCTTCATACTGTTTATAGAAGTTGAAAGGCGGGGTCATCGGGTTTGACGGCATCCATGGATACAGGTTTTGCCGCATAAAATTATTTCTGATGTCATCAATTTGATTTTTATGAAAATGCCTGTTTTCCGAATCCCATGCAATCATATTGCCTAAAAAATATTTTGATGGGCAGGGCCATTGAATCCGGGTAATATCAAAGGTTTCATATCGGGCAAAAATTGTGCTGGTGATGTCCAGCATGAACCGATTCAGGTTAAATGTAAGGCGTGGATATTTGTTTTTCAGGTCGCGCAGAAAATCAAATGTTGCCATGCGGTCGTTATGGGTTTCGCCCGGGAAATCAAGGATCAGACACAGGTGGACAGATACCCCTCTTGTATGGAATCTTTCAACTATTTTTTCAACCAGGGACAGGTCAAAATTTTTGGGAAATTTATTCATTAAATTTAAGATCCGATAACTTGCCGACTCAAGGCCAAACCGAATCTCTTTAAGGCCTGCACGGGCCAGGGAATCACAGACCTGTGCAGTAAAACCCTTGTCGATTCTGGATCTGGCCTGCCAGTATATTTTTATTTGCCGGTCAGCCAACCCATCGGCAAACTCTTTGAGAACAACGGGCGGGACAGCTTCATCCGTCATCCAGAAATATCCATATCCGGCTTTTTTTAATCTGGCGATAAAGTCAACTTTTTTATCAATATTTTCAAAATTGGCCGAGATTGAATTGCCATGGTATTTTTGATTTATTCCACAAAACGTGCACTTGTTCCAGTAGCAGGAAGTGTCTGGCCACAATTTTAACGCCATTACTTCTGAATTATATTTTTCTTTTTTTAATATTTTGCTTGAAGATAAAGACTCAAAATAAGACAAATTTAAAGAAACATTATTTTGGGCCGATATCTTGGTGTGGGTATTTTTTATTTTATTTTCAGTTTTATCAATATAGATCAAATTTGGAATCCTGGTTAAGGGATCAGCATTTTCAAGGGCGTGCAGGATTTGTTTTTGAGTTTTGGCATCATCATATAAAAGGATGCTGTCAATGATGGAAAAAAGTAATGTATTGGTTTTAAGGCAAGCCTTGATTTTGGTTAAAGAATAATATTCTGAAGGCACATCAATCTGGCAGATGTGCACATCGGCAAATGCCTTTCTTGCCATGAGAACCATGGCAAAGGTTGCAAAGGTGGGTTGGCCATAGGACCAGATCACATCCGGCTGCATGGTTTCAATGATGGGCCGGCAATGCTCTTGTATAAAATTATAGTAGGGGTTGGTTACAGGACTCAGGCAGCCTTTTGCCAAAGTCCTGATATCAATTTCATTGAGCAGAAAGCCTTGATCAATGGTAAGCCTGAATGGTGTATATACGAAATCCGAATATAAATTACACAGAATGGTCAAGGTTTCCATGGATGAAAAAAATTTCTGCTCTGATACAATCGGTTGGCTCAGCTCGTGGATAGCGTTTTCAACCCGGTTTAAAAACAGGTCCGGGTTATCCAGGACAGCTTGAAATTGGGGGATATAACAGGGTGAGTATCTGTATCGGTCTTTGACAAGATCGATTAAAGATAAAAGTTTTTGCCTGGCAAGATGGTTCGCCCAGAAAAGGCTGTTAGCGCTTTTTAAAGATTTTTTTCCTTCTAAAACCAGGGAGGTTCCTGCTGATAGTTTATGGAAGTCTGCCCTTTGCAGCTCCATAAAAAGTCCTGTCAGAGGGTATAAATTCAACTCTTTCATTATAGACTCACCTTCCATGGTTTTTTACCTGTTATCACGGTCTCAATAATAAATACCCATATTATAATAACTATCCAAAAATAAATTCTCCAAAATCTATCTGCTGCTATTTTTCGTTCTGCTGTCATTATAAAGGCCTCATTTTTAAATGTTCTTATTTAAACACGTAAATTAAAAAATTATTCAAACCATGTAAGAAAATAGGTGACCATAAGTTGTGAGATAAATAATAAACCAGTCCATAAGCGAATCCATGTATGAAGAGCGTAGAAAAAGATCCTCCAATAAAAGGATAGCGAAAAAATCCAAACAAAAGCGATGTAATAAAAATGGCAATAATATGGCCGTCTTTTATGCTATTTAATTTTGTACCAAAATAGGTTTGTATGATTCCGCGAAAAAGGGTTTCTTCTATAAATGATACGGAAATTGAAGGATAGAGAGAGGATAGTAAATGCCAGACAAATTTTTGTGTCATTGCCGGTTGAAAGTTGGAACCAATTTTTAAGGCGTGGGGTAATATGATGTAACATGCAAAAGCTATTGTATAAATTATGCTTTTTTTATTCCATTTTTTATTGAGCCCGATACCGCGAAAAGAGATAGCAGAAAGACCTATAATCAAAATGGCTGAATATAGCCACCAAAATTGATATAAATTAAATGTATCAAGTTTAGAATTAAAATATACTCTTATTAAGGAGATATTATAGATCTGGTATTTGGCAAAATGGAAATATTTAAATGTCAGA
>JAOZRF010000442.1 GCA_029940245.1 Desulfobacula sp. | reverse complement strand
TCCCAAAGGGGTCGGTGCCAGAAAATTCACTTTTAAAGAGCCTGTGACATACCGCAGGGCAGGTTCTGTATCCATATTCCTGCCTTCTTCCCGGTACTTTGCAGCCGCAGCAGTTCCCGTGCAATGGCAGTCAATCAGAGAGGCGATTAATCCGCCATAAACAAATCCCGGGATTGAAATATGGCTTGCACGGGGAAGGAATTTAACAACGCTTTCCTCTCCTTCCCAATAACTTTTGATCTGTAACCCTTGTTCGTTAAGTCTTCCGCATCCGTAGCAATGGCTGAAATCGTCTGAATAATAATCTTGAAATGCTTTCATTCGTTAGTCTCCGTTGGAAAAAATGTTTATTTTCATTATGCTGTTCAATTAATATTTTTTTAGCTTCACAAGCCTGTATTTATCATGTTTGACAGCGTATCATCAAAAATTCTGATAAACATGTCAACATCTTCTTTTGTTATGACCATGGGGGGTTTGATTTTAATGACATTGTTAAATGGGCCGTCTGTACCCAGCAAAATTCCTTTTTCTTTGAGCTGGTTAACCATTTCAGATGCCTGCCGGGTGGCCGGTGTCAGTGTTGTTCTATCCATTACCAGCTCTATACCGATAAAAAGTCCAATGCCCCTTACATCGCCGATAATATCATGCTTGTCCTTAAGATTATTAAGCCCTTTAAGCATCCTTGCACCCATTTTTCCGGCGTGTTCCTGAAGATTTTCTTCCTTGATAACGTCCAGAACAGCCATTCCAATGGCACAGGATACGGGATTGCCGCCAAAGGTTGCAAAAAACTCCATGCCATTTGCAAACTCCTTAGCAATCTCTTTTCGGGTAACAACGACTGACATGGGATGACCATTGCCAATTGATTTACCCATGACAACGATATCAGGAATCGCGTTCTGAAGTTCAAAAGCCCAGAAATGTGAACCAACCCTGCCAAAGCCCACCTGGACTTCGTCCATAATGCAAAGGCCGCCATGCTTTCTGACATGCTTGAAAGCCGTTTCAAAATATCCACGGGGCGGAATGACCTGCCCGCCGCAGGACAGAAGGGATTCTGTGATAAATCCGGCTATGGGCCGCGGGATCGAGTCAAGGATCTGTCCCACTTGATTGCCATAGAATCTGCCGGCATCTTCTTTCCGGCCTTTGAATCTGCCCCTGTACCCGTCTGCTGAAGGGACCACATGGACCCAGGGTTCAGGTTTGCCTTGTCCCCCTTTTCCCATGAATTTATAGGGACTGATATCAATCATGGAACTGGTATTTCCATGGTAGGCATTTTCTACAACAAGGATGTCCTTTTGACGGGTGCAGGTTTTTGCAATCCTCAGCGCAAGTTCATTGGCCTCGCTGCCTGAGTTGACAAAAAAACAGGTGTCCAGTTCTTTGGGAAGGGTGTTGCAGAGCCGTTGTGCATAATCCGTAAGTCCATCATATAAATAGCGGGTATTGGTATTGAGACAGGCCATCTGCTGTTGACCCGCCTCAACCACCCTGGGGTGGCAATGCCCCACATGGCAGACATTGTTATACAGGTCAAGAAAGGGTCTGCCATGGTAATCATAAAGGTATTGGCCTTTGCCACGCAGAATTTTTAATGGTCTGTCATAGGAGGGTGACACAGATGGGGCAATACAGTTTTTTCGATTTTTCAAAAGATCAGCAACACAGGCACCGCGATCTTCAAAGGGGTTAATAGGTGTTTTGCCTGCCAGAATAATTGCTGCCCGGGCAGGGGTTATCAAGTAAAAGCGTTCCAGATTTTTCCAGGCCCTTTCTTCAGATACAAACCAGCTTTCCCTGTCTGGATCGATTTTTTTTCTTTGAGCCGATATGATGACTGATACAGCCAGACGTACACACATCAATGGAAAAATCACCATGATTTCATCCATGGTTAAGGAACGGATTCTGTGATAGGCGCTGATAATTGTTGCAGCCGCTTCCAAAGGATTGTCTTCATCCAGGCTATGGTAGGCAAGGGCAATGGCAAGATCGCAAACCGTGGGATTTTCCAGGCAGTCTCCAAAATCCAGGATACCTGCGATTCGGCCGTCAGCCACCAGGACATTATCGTCATTGATATCCCCGTGGATAAGGGATCTGGGTAATGAATCCAATAAAGGCATAACAATGGCAGCATAAAGATGGAAAACCCATTCAAGGATCTTTCGTCTTTTGGGACTGTCAATCAGAAAAATTTTGGAACGGTGCTGATCTGCCCTGGCCAGATCCCAATGATGGGTTCTTTTGGCATCAGGATGAACAATAAAAGACAAGGCTGTATCGATCTGTGCAATTGTTTTTCCAAAATCCGCAAGCTGCTCTTTTTTTACGGGAACTGTCTTACACCATGAATTCCCTTCTACAAATTCAAGAAGCCTCCCCCGGATTTGTTTGCTGTCTTTTATCATCAAGCAGGCCTGGACAGACCCTGTCCGGGTCAAAATTACCCTTGGAAGGCAGAAGGGAAATCCGGCATTACTGAGCTGCTCCACGGCAAGGTGTTCAATTTCAATCATTCCAGCCGTGGTTTGTTCGTCTGCAAGCTTAAGCACAAACCGCTCGCCAGTGTCTTTTTTGATCAAATAATTTTCATTTTCACCGTCCAGCCTGGAAATTTCACCTGAAAAACCATATTCGATTGCGATCAATTTTATAATGGTTTCAGCTGAATAGAGTGAATTTTTTTTCCCAAAAAACCTCACTGCCATTTTAAATCTGGTTCCAATTGGGTGTCCGCGCGATATTTAAGCTGTAACCCCTTTAGAAAATTACGTAAAATCTGATCTTGGCACACTCGGTAT
>JAOZRF010000441.1 GCA_029940245.1 Desulfobacula sp. | reverse complement strand
CTATGAAGTTTCCTATGAAGCCAGAGATATTGGTCACTTCACTGAAACTGAATAATTTAATATTGGCATTTTGCCCGACTTCCACCATTTTGGGCGTGCCGATACAGGCGGCACAGTCAAGGGTGGGGAAAGTTTTATCAAACTGAAGCATATGACCGCCAATGGTGGTATCTTTTTCAATCAAATATGCCGTGTGGCCTGAATCACCAATATCAATGGCTGCCTGCATGCCGGCAATGCCACCGCCGACAATCACCACATCCGGGTTAACCCCTGATATTTTTGTTTCAAGGTGGGTATGAAAATTTACCCGTTGAATGGCAGCTGTGACAAGGTGCTTTGCCTTTTGGGTGGCAAGTTCCGGATCCTCAGTAACCCAGGAGACCTGTTCTCTCACCGAGCACATTTGAAAATAATAGGGATTGAGTCCTGCCCGCCTGCAGGCCTCCATAAATGTTTTTCCATGAAGTCTCGGGGAACAAGATGCCACCACTATGCGGTTCAATTCAAGTTCCCGGATATCCTTTTCAATCATGGACTGGCCAGGATCTGAACACATGAATTTATAATCCCTTGATATTTCGACCCTTTCAAGAGTTGCAACATAGTCCCTGACGGCTTCAACATCCACCTTACCGGCAATATTCAACCCGCAGTGACAAATATAAAAACCAATCCTGCAGGGTTGAGATCTTAAACTGACCGTCCTGCCGGATCTGACTTTTTCAGCCGTCAATTTTACAGAGCCCATCTCCTTAGCCATGGATACCTCCAAATATAGTTTATATTTTCCTTACCTTTATTTTTAAATCACTTTTCTTCCGGGGGAAGCTTAATAACAAATTCAGAACCAACGTTTAGAATACTTTCTATAACAATGGTCCCTTTATGTTTTTCAATAATTCCATAGGCTGATGACAACCCAAGCCCGACCCCGTATCCTTCATTTTTTGTTGTAAAAAAAGGCTCAAATATAAAATTTAAGTCTTCTTTTGAAATTCCTTTGCCAGTATCTTTTATAGAAATAGAAACCAGTTTTTCTTCTGGGTTATAGCTTGTCCTGATCTCCAGATTTCCGCCATTTTTCATAGCATCAACGGCATTAAAAATCAAGTTAATCATACATTGTTCAAGCTGATTGAAATCCCCATAAACATGAGGAACATCAGGATCGCATGTGACAGTTAAAACAATATTGCTCAACTCAAGCTTATGATTGCACAACAAAAGGCTGTGCTGAACCAGTTCAGTGACGTCAATACTTTTTTGTTCCAGTTTTGTTTTCCTTGAAAATTTCAACAGACCAGACACAAGATCAGAGCATCTCTGGGTTTCAGATTCTATAATTGCAAGATAGGAATTAAACTTATTGAGACGATCCTGTATCTGGTCATGCGTCAGGTCCAATTTCAGGTTAGTGCTTTTTTCACTGATACGAATCATGAGTCTGATGTAGTTCAAAATACCGGACAATGGATTATTAATTTCATGAACCATGCTGGCTGCAAGCCGTCCCAAAGATATCATCTTTTCCCGGTGAAGCAGCTTTGCCTGGTCGGTTACTTCCTGTTCAAGGGTTCTAAGCTTCCTTAAATCACTGATAAACATCACCATATAGTTCACTACCCTGTCCTGGGAAAGAATAAATCCTGAAATCTGAACCGGAATATCTTTTTTTTCCATGGAAAGCATTAAAGTTTCATAGGCAAACAACTTATTTTTACCGCCAAAATCAGTGCCGGACAAATTTTCCTTTAATTTTAAGAAAAGTTTGGGTTGAAAAAATGCCTGCGCCTTCATTTTTTTCAATACCTGGACTTTTGGATAGCCCAGCAATTTTTCCATGCTCCGATTATACGTGACAATGGTATCGTTTTCATCACACCCAAGAATTCCGTCCATTGAATTTTCGATAAGGCTGCTCTGAAAATTTACATTTTTGACCAACTCAGAACTAGTTTTAAGATTTTTATTTTCAAGAAGGCTGGTGTAATCAGACAATTGCTTTTTATCAACATATCGTTGCTTAGCCCGTTTCAATGCCATGTGCAGTGCGGCATCATCAATGGGTTTTGAAATAAAATCAGATGCATCAAGTTGCAGGGCTTTTACAGCCTTTTCAATATCACCAAACCCCGTGGTAACAATAACCTCGGTTTCAGGTTTTATCTTTTTTATTTTTTCAAGAACTTCAAGACCACTCAACCCCGGCATTTTTATATCCGTAATAACGATCTGAGGTTCTTCTCTTGCAGCCAGCATAAGGCCCGTATGACCATCCGGAGCACAGATGACTGAATATCCGGCATCTGTCAGAGTCAGTGACATGATATCCCGAATATCTTCTTCATCATCTATCAGAACTATTTTCCAATTTACTGCCAGGGCCATAAAATCCTCATTTGTTTACAACTATACGGGGGAAGCAAAAAAAATGGCATTTGTCTTTTATCATAGAATCTTTTATTGATAAAGGATTAAAAATTTATTGAGTCCCCAAAAAAAGAAGCACAGGAAACTATAATCGCAATATAGCAACTCTATAACCATGCAATATTGCGATTATAGAGAAGCATTATCTTTTTTGCATCCCGGCATTAAAAAGTCTGGAGCAAGCGAATTACCTTTGGCATAGGATTCAATGACATCCTAAATTTTCCTCACAATTTTAAGACGCTATCTTAAAATTTAAACCTACCGACGGCCGTAACCACTGCCAGAGCCCTGGCCGCCACCACCACCCATACCACGACCGCCTCCGCCCATACCACGACCGCCTCCGCCACCCATGCATCTTCCCTGTCCCTGTGATCCAGTGTTTC
>JAOZRF010000061.1:1001-10705 GCA_029940245.1 Desulfobacula sp. | reverse complement strand
AATTCTATTTTCTCGCTGCCAAATGTTGGCTCAATCACTTTATGTACGCCATGTCCAGGATTGGCCTGTTTAAAAATATTTACCAATTGATATTTTGATAATATTTTCAGATCATTATTCAGGCTTACAGGTGTTCGATTCATATCGGACATCAATTCAGAGAAAAAAACTCTTCTTTTTTTGCGTAAATATTGAACAAGCTTTATTCTTTCCGGCTTGAGAATTGATATTAAGTCAACAGGATCAATCCAAATTATATTTTTTCTTGTTACATTACGTTTCTCATCAATCTCTTTTGCCGTTTCCTTAGCCGAAGAAAAAAAATGGGAATTGCTCACAAACAAATTTTAAAATTTAATATCCTTTCTTTTCCTCTTAACCATATGAATGATATTATCAGGTATACAAAATATTGCAAAGCTGTTTTCTTCGTTAATATTTCTGTATTATTCATTCTCTTATCTTTTCTTAGGGTTCACTCAAAAATTAATTACCAATTTTGGGAGTTGAGTCGCCTGTCCGGCAAGGCGTGGAAACTAAGGCATATCAAGTATATGTCGTGTTTTCACAACGCTGCCGGACAGGATGAATCGGCTTCCAAAATGTAAAGTTATTTTTGAGTGGGCCCTTAGTCTTAACAAAGGGTGTCGTCTTCATAATAAACGATCCCATCAGACGACCGGTTCTCATTTGTAAATTTTTATCAAGAAAAAATGGTGCAAAGTCCAAATCTATTTTTTATTGAAATCATTGATGTGGAAATGGGCAAAGGTGCCGGGTATTTGACTGTAGGCAGAACACCCCTTGAAAGGATACATAAATTGCTGTCAAAGTTAGATTCCATAAGGCGGACGTCACTTACCATTTGCATTTTAAAATATTGTTTGTTATGGATACTGAGCTGAATTGAAAAAAATTACCTCCCTTTCCCCCTTGTTTTGATGATTTATTGAACATGTATAACGTCAAGAATAAAAAGGATTATTTTGAAGTTGAATATGAAAATAAAATCAGTCGGTCTGATCCACACTGATCTTAAATATTATCAATTGGGGATAATTTATTAACAAAAGGAGAATACTTATGAAGCGCGTCAAATTAAGAGTTTGTTTAACCATTGTTGTATCCATGAGTTTACTTTTATGGGGAACCCATGCCTTTGCCCAGAAATCCATTATTTTAGGAGCTCCCCTTTCTGTTGCATACGTCTATGGATGGGATGCAGAGCGGGGCATAAAACTTGCCGTTGATGAAATTAATGCAGCAGGAGGTGTCAATGTAAATGGCAAAAAAATGCCCTTTGAGGTTGAAGTTATTGATACCCGAGATCTTGAACCGGGAGTCCCTGTGAGTGAAGCATTAATGGCAGTTGAAAGACTGATTTTAAACAAAAAAGCTGACTTTATTGTGGGCGGGCCCAACAGGTCAGAAGCAGCCCTTGCCGCCATGTCTTTATTATCCAAATATAAAAAAATCTCCATTGTAACCAGTGGTGTTTTAACCCCTGCATATCATAAAACAATTGCCAAAAAGTATGACAAGTTTAAATATTGTTTCAGGATTCACGGAGAAGCCGTTAACCTGATAGGTGAGATGATTGAAAACTTTGCTGACCTGAAAGCAAAATATGGCCTGACCAAGGTGTTTATCATGGCCCAGGATGTTTCCCATGCAAGGGGGGCAGCAAAGGTAATGGGCAAGGTAGCTGGTAAAAAGGGATTTGAAGTGACTGGTACTGAAATCTTCCCCACGGGCACCACAGATTTTTCCATGGCCCTGTTAAAAGTCAAATCAACGGGTTCTCAAATCATCAATATCTGGATGGACATGCCTGAAAGCGCTATCCTTCTTAAACAATGGTATGACCTTAAAATACCCGCCCTGCCCTTTGGTTCCACATTGGCTGCTGCTGAACAACCGGGTTTCTGGAAAGCCACAAACGGAAAAGGTGAGTATACACTCTGCAACGTGGTAAATGCCGGCAACGCACCATCCGATGCTACTCCATGGACCATGAAATTTTACAATGCCTATGCCAAAAAATGGGGGGTTGAACCGGAAGGTCTTGGATCATCCAGCTCCTACATGGCTGTATATGTACTAAAAGATGCCATTGAAAAAGCAGGAACACTTGATTCAGACAAAGTTGTAACAGCCCTTGAAGCAACAGATGTGATGGGTGTTTATGGAAGACTCAGGTTTGATCCCAAAAGCCACCAGGTCATTGTTGCCAAAGATCCCAAAGACGGTGCTGTAGGTTCCATCCTTCAATGGCAGGATGGCAAACGGATTGTGGTATACCCGAAAAGCATTGCCAAAGGCGAAATACTGCTTCCGCCATGGATGGTTAAAAATTAATTAAATAAAACTAATTTTTTAAAATTACCTTGTTCAACACTTAAATAGTGGGATCTTTTTATGGAAATTCTAGTTTACGGGACCATCAACTCCGTGTCCCTTGCATTAATGGGCCTGGGTTTTGCCATGATCTACGGCATCAGCCGGGTACCCAACTTTGCCCATGGGGCACTCTATATTATCTGCGGGTTTGTCACCTGGACCCTGTTTTATAAATTAGGACTGCCTTATTTTATCGCCATTATTCTGTCTCTTTGTGTGAATGGAATTCTGGGAATGTTCATGTACCGGTTTATCCTGATACGGGTGAGGGGAATGAACATCTCCGAAATCATTGCTTCATACGCTATCGGGCTTGCCATCCTTGAAGGCTTAAGGTATGGGGGTTTTCGCGGCATGAACTATACCCTGCCCGTGTTCATGGAGGGAAGCCTTATGATCGGCAACGTTCCCTTGGATTTTCACAGGCTTATCATGATGGTTATCGGCATTCTGCTTGTGGCAGGACTGTGGGTGTTTACCCATCATACCAGGATCGGGCTTGCCCTTCAGGGCATGGCCCAGGATGAACGGGCAGCACTGATGCTGGGCATTGATTCAGATTTCATGGCCATGCTGGCCATGGGATTTGGAGCCGTACTTGCCGGTGTTGCTGCCACTTTGATTTTGCCCCTGGGCAATATTGTGGTGGAATCCGGGTATAATGTTCTGATCATGTCCATTGCCGTTTGTATTGTTGGTGGACTGGGGTCCTGGATGGGGGCATTTTTTGCCGCCTTTATCATTGGATATGCCCAGATCCTGACGGTTGTCTTTATCGGGTCTCATTTTCAAATGGTGGTGGCGCTTCTGGCCATTATCCTGACCCTGATCCTGAAACCGTCCGGCCTGTTCGGCCATCAGAAAGAACTGGAAGAGAGGGTGTAAAAAAGTGAGCACACAAGAATCAAGAAAAGAACGAATCGATCGCGGGATCAAGGTCAGGTCAGACGGACTTTATGCGTTAATGTCCTGGCGGGAACTTTCCTACCTGACCCTGCCCCGGTTTATTTTGATCGCAGGCATGTTGTCCCTCCCTTTTCTGGTGCCGGGGATGTACTGGCAGCGGGTCATATCAATTGTCTGTATTTATGCCATACTGGCCCTGAGTTTTGATTTTATGGCCCATTACGTGGGGCTGGTGTCTTTAGGCGGAGCCTTTTTCATTGGAACAGGGGGATATATTGCCGGAATTTTAAATTCTTATTTTTCTGTTCCCCCTTTCCTTACCGTTCCCCTGGCTGCCATTATCGGCGGTGTTGTCTGCACCCTGCTGCTTTTGCCCTGTCTGCCCTTAAAAGGGGTGTACTTTGCCATTGTAACATTGATGTATCCGCTGTTTATGGCAAGAATCATTGAAGCTTTTAACATTTTCGGGGGCACTGATGGACTGGTAGGAATTGATAGTTTTTCTTCTTCGTTTGCAGAACAGTATCTTGTCATCTGCATGGTGCTGATTTTCCTGTTCGGCCTGCGCCGTTTTGTCACAACGGACAGGGGGCTGATCTTTACAGCCATCATGGACAATGACCAGGCCGTAAGGGCATCGGGGATCAACATTACAAAATATAAGGCCCTGGCCGTATTCATCGCCTCTGCCATGGGATGCTTGGCAGGAGCCTGTCTCACCCATATCTACATGTGGTCGGGCATATCCCAGTTTGCCCTTGATTTTTCCATCCTGCCCATTGCCGCCACGGTCATCGGCGGATCAGGAACCCTTGTGGGACCTATTTTAGGGTGCCTGATTCTGGTGCCTGTCTCAGAGCTTTTAAGAGATTTTGGAACATTGCGAATCGTATTTTATGCATCAATCCTTGTGGGATTCATCCTTTTCAGAAGTGATGGTATCATGGAATTCGGCCAGAGAAAATATGAACAATTTGAAAGGTGGACCAAGATATGATTGAAATAAGGACCAGGATATGAATCAGGACATGACAAAACCAATTCTAAAAATGGATGGCATCTCCAAGCGGTTCGGTGGTGTCCAGGCGCTTAGGGATGTCAGCTTTGATGTGTTCCCAGGAGATGTCTTAGGCATTATCGGACCCAATGGATCAGGAAAAACCACTATTGTTAATTGCATTACAGGCTTTATCAAGCCCACTTCCGGCAGGGTTTTTTTTAAAGACAAAGATATTACGGGCAGGCCACCGCACAAAATTGCCGACATGGGTGTGACCAGAACATTCCAGGTCATGCGCCCCTATTACAGCCTTCCTGCCTATAAAAACCTTGTGATCCCGCTGTTTTCCCCCAGGGCCAAGCGGACCGGAGGCTGGCGGGGTGGCGGAAACCTTGGCAACCGACAGACCATTGCCATTGATATCCTGGAAGACATCGGATTTGAAAGGGACTCTTATATTCCCTTTAAAAAAACTTCCACCCTGCCTACAGGCTACTTAAAACGGCTGGAACTTGCCAGATGCCTTGCGCTCAAACCTGAAATCATTATCTGTGATGAAGTGTTTTCAGGGCTTTCCATGAGCGAAATTGCATCCATGGTACCGCTGATTGAACGGCTTCAGGATGAAGGCATTACCATTATCATGATCGAGCACCGGTTAAGAGAACTTTTTCAAGTGGCCAACCGTGTCATGGTCTTAAATTTCGGCGAAAAACTCATCGAAGGGAACCCTGTTGAAGTCATGGCAGATAAACAGGTCAAGGAAGCTTATTTTGGATCTGAAGAAGTTGAGGAGGTCATGACATATGCTTGAAGCCCAAGACTTAATGGTATTTTATGAAAACATGATCGCCTTGAACAATATCAGCATTAAATGTGATGAAAACCAGATCGTCGGCATATTCGGGGCAAACTCTGCCGGCAAATCCACGCTCATGTATGCGTTGTCCGGGATCATGCTGGATATCCGGAAAAAAGAATTGATGGCAGGTGGAGAACGCATTACCCTGAGAGGGAAAGTCATATTTCAGGACCAGGACATCATGGACTTAAAACCCAGCCTCCGGGCAAAAGCCGGAATTATTCTCTGCCCTGAAAGAAGGCGGTTATTCAAGGAAAGCAGTGTGCTTGAAAACCTTCGTATAGGCGGCTATCTGGCCACCAAGGCCCAGGCAAAATACACCCTTGATTATGTTATGAACGTATTCCCTGCCCTGCAAAAACTCAGAACCCGGCTGGGTGGTTTCCTGAGTGGCGGTGAACAGCAGATGGTGGCCATCGGCCGTGCCTTGATGGCCCAACCCAAAGTGCTTTTGCTGGATGAACCACTGTTGGGCCTAAGCCCCTTGATACAGGCCCACTTAATCAAAGCCACAAAGGTTATCCAAAAGGAAACCGGGATCTCTGTGATCATATCAGAGCAATATGCAAGACCCGTCTTTCCCATTGTAGATTATGCCTATATCCTTGAAAACGGGGCAGCGGTCATGGAAGGAACCCGGGACGAACTCATGGATAATCCAGATGTAAAGTCTGCTTATTTTGGTATTTCATAAATAAAGGAGCCCCCCTAAATGACAAACGATATCATATCACTTGAAAAAGAACTCTCCTTTTCAAGATTTGACCTGATGAGTGAAAAATATCCAAAAAATACAGCAGTATTATACCTGGGTGAACATTTTACGTATAAACATCTGAAAAACTTAAGCGACCGATTTGCAGGAGGCCTGAGACAATTAGGGGTGTCAAAGGGAGACAAGGTGCTTCTTTATATTCCCAATTGTATCCAGTGGGTGGTTGCCTATCTTGGCATCCAGAAGGCAGGGGCAGTCCTGGTGCCTGTTTCTCCGATTTACACCTCCCATGAAATCAAGTATATGATCAATAATTCAGGGGCTCAGACCATTATCTGCATGGATACCAATTTTGGCTATGTAAAAGAAATTTTTGCAAGTACCGGCTTAAAACAGGCCATTGTGACCAATCTTGTAGACCTTTTGCCGGCCTGGAAAAGAGCCCTGGGTCTTTTGTTTGACAAGGTTCCCAATGGCAAAGTGAATTACGACGAAAAAATTTTTTCTTTTAAATCCATCCTTAAAGCAGAGCCTTTGGCCGAGGACGTCAAAATTGACCCTGTCACTGACCTGTCCTATATTCTTTACACCGGAGGTACCACGGGATTTCCCAAGGGTGTGCCAGGCAATCATATCGGGTCCACATCCTATATCAACAATGTAACATGTGATGTTGCAGGAGAGTATTTAAAAGAAGGCAACGATATCTATATTGCCATCAATCCCTTATTCCATATCATGGCCCTGGGATTTTTCATGGCAATTGGGTTAAATAAAGGCAACATGGTGGTCCTCATGCCCCAGCCCCAGGTGGATGCCATTTTAGAATCCATACAGAGATATAAAGTAAGATGGCTTTTGGGAGTCCCGGCCCTGTACAGGATGATCCTGGAAAATGACCGTCTGGACCAGTATGACCTGTCTTCTTTGACCTATTGTTTCTGCGGAGGGGATGTGCTGCCGGGCAAGGTCATGAATCGATTCAAAGAAAAATATGATCTTCCAATATACCAGGTTTATGGATCTACAGAAGTAGGCCACGTGACCTACAGCAAAATAGGGACTCCCCCTTCTTCCGGTTCCATTGGATATCCTTTGAAAAGCCGGGAATGTATTGTGGTGGACCCTGTTACCCTGGAATGTGTTGAACAAGGTGAAAACGGTGAACTTTGTGTTACTTCACCTTATGCGATGCAGGAGTACTATAACAAACCCGATGAAACAAAAAAAACCTATATAAAGGTCAATGACAAAATCTATTGCAGAATGGGCGATTTTGTCTCCTGCAAGCCCGATGGTGAACTGGTTTACATGGAAAGATCAGCTGATGTGATCAAGCACAAGGGATACAGGGTATCTGCTTCTGAGATCGAGGCAGTGCTACAGGATCATAGCACTGTTATTAATGCCTGTGTCATCGGAATTCCCGATGAAAAGGTGGGGGAACGGATCAAGGCCATTGTGGTGCTTAAGGAAGATGCAAGGGGGGTGGGCGGTGTTGAACTGATCCGGTGGTGCTCTGAAAGACTTGCTTCATACAAGGTTCCGGCTTATGTAGAGTTCAGAGACATGCTGCCCAAATCAAAAGTTGGCAAGCTGCTGCGCCGTGAAGTCCGGGATGATGAGAGACGAAAAACAGAAAAAAAGGCTTAATTGGAGAAACACTTGGACAGTGAACATATCGTCAAACAGGTTGATATCATCAGGATTAAAGACAATAAAAAAATCCTGATCAAAGACGATATTATTGATGAAGATATCCTTGAAATTTTTATCAATAAAAAAAAAGCGTTTCAGATGGTGTTTTCCATGACAGATACAAAAGCCCTTGCTACAGGATTTTTATTTACCCAGGGCATTGTTCAACAAAAAACAGATATAAAGGCCATTGAATTTTTTAAAACAAAGAACCAATGCCATATCACCCTGGACGAGCAGGCTGAAAAAAGATTAATCCAGTTTACAAAGGGCCATCAGATCAAAGGATCATCCGGTGGAACGCTTCTACAGGAACAGACAGATCCTTTTTCATCCCGGCCCGCCCGGGCCGAAGATCTTTTCACCATTACTTATGATCAGGTGCTGTCTTTGATTCAAATGCACTGGGATCATTCAGAGCTGTTCCACAAGACCGGGGCATTGCACAGCGCGGGCCTGTGCACGCCGATAAAAATGCTCGCCTATTATGAGGACATTGGCAGACACAACGCGCTTGACAAGCTTGCCGGGGATATTCTTTTAAAGGGGATTGAGACCAAAGATAAGGTCGCAACCATCAGTTGCAGAATGTCCCTTGAAATTATCGGTAAAATCATTAAAACGGGCATTCCCATTGTTATTTCAAATGCCGCACCCACCCTTAGCGCCGTTAGACTGGCCGACAAAGCAGAATTGACCATTATAGGGTTTGCAAGAAATAGCCTGTTTAATATTTACACCCATGAAAAAAGGATTGCGCATCACAGATGATACCCTATACACAGTGGTAAATTGAACAGGGTTCAGCAAAGCTATTCCAGTGTTATTTTATCCGTACAATTCACCCAGAAGCCTTCACCCGGTTTGATATCGGTAAGCACAACAAAGCCTTTTGACGCTGCATAGGCAGCACCGCCATCCTCCTCCCCCGGCAAATAGACTGCCCATTTGCCATTCTCCCATTTCCAGACAGACACGATATTGGCTTCATTCCCGGAAATAAGATCCATTATGTTCTTGCCCGACTCGCTCAGCAATCCATCCAGGTTCCAGCCGGAAGTCAGGGACAGGCTGCTGGTCTCCGGGGTTCCATCAATGACAATCGATTCCGATACAAGACTGTTGACCCAGAAGCCTTCACCCGGTTTGATATCGGTAAGCACAACAAAGCCTTTTGACGCTGCATAGGCAGCACCGCCATCCTCCCCTGGTAAATAGACTGCCCATTTGCCGTTATCCCATTTCCAGAGGCTGATGAACTTTGTATCGTCTGCAAAAGAGATCCACACATCTATCTGGGTTTGTGCTCCAGACAGGTTCCAGCCGTTAGAAAGTGGAATTATTTGTTGCGAACCATCGGACACGATGACTTCCTGGGTCTTGGTTGAGTTGTTGCCGCCATCATCCCATATGGTGAGAGTAACCGTATAAGTACCTGCTTGCATGAAGGTGTGCGCAGGAGAACCTTCAATTGAAGAGGAACCGTCGCCAAAATTCCAGTCAAAAGAGACAAGCGAACCATCGAGATCAGAAGATGTGTTGTTGAAGGAAATTTCTTGTTCCTGTTTCGGAGAGGAGGGGGACCACGTGAAATCTGCTGTTGGTTTAGCGTTGTCAGTTCCGCCGGTCACAGTCACTGTGTGGATGTCAGAGTAGGTGACAACCCCATCACTGTTAGCGGCGAATATGATCAGGTCATATTCGCTGTTCATGGACAATGCCGTGGTAGAACCGGTATACTTAGAATCAAACTCTAAGCCTGCGGGGTCGTCAAACATCTCGATGGTGATGAGTTCGGTCATCTCTGGAGTGACAAATTCTCCGACGCTGGGTGGGGGCATGTAGCCCTGGGGCTTGAGGGTTGCCCAGACTTTCCCATCCTCAACTCCGCTCACTTCAGCGTTTACTGTAAATTCGCTGTTGGCGGCAATGTCATAATCCAGGGGCGCCTCAACATTTATAATTTTAGCGAAAAACGGTGCAATAACTGCCTGGCTTACCACATACAGGCTGTCAAGGGAACTTCCCTGTTTAATTTGCGGGTTTTGATTGGCATATGGAAAACCCATGTCATCCAAACCAGTCTTGGATTTATTGAAGGCATTTATGATGCCGCCCTGATC
>JAOZRF010000061.1:0-991 GCA_029940245.1 Desulfobacula sp. | reverse complement strand
TTGTAGGATCAAGGTAGGAGGGTCCTTGATCTGATGAGGTTATGATAATACGGTTCTCCCCTTGAATTTTTTCTATAAAGGATCCGGAATGGCACGCCTCTATGACGACCACCACCGGTCTACTCGAGTTGGCCTGGAAGGCATCAAGCATTCCGTTGAACTCATCGGCGGTGAGGACTTCTTTTGGATCAATCTGGAATTTTTTGTAATATCCATGATCGTTGAGGTAAATATAGAGCGGCCCATTGGTGGATTGATTTTTCGCCCATTCCATGGCCGAGATCAGAGCTGATTTGGTCATCTCGGTCTGATCTATAATCTTGTCATCAAAACCGTCTCCGTTGAGATCCTTAAACGATTGCGGGCTCATGAAGTAGATGTCATCATCCGTGAATCCCCTTATCTTGAAGGTGTGATACATTTTGTCTGTCAGAGCTGAGGTTATCGGCCAGAGTTTGTTGAACTCCATAGCGCTGCCGCCGGCGATAATAATCAGGGAGCCATAATTTTGAGCGTTACTGTCATCTCCCACCTGTAACGAATAGGAGGCAAAAGTGCCCTGCACCGTAGTGGTGATGGTGGCAGTACCCTTGGCAATGGCAGTGGCTGCAGGGCCATCCATTGTGACAATGGATTCATCATTACTTTTCCAGGTTGCCTCGCCGCTGTAGTCAACTTCGGATCCATCCAGATAGTAGCCCAGACAGGTGAACGTCAGGGTATCGTTGATGGATATCTTGTTCTTTCCCGTGTCTGGAAAGATGGCCAATTGAGCCAGCTTGTTCAATGGAGCAATACCACCGGACACGGATATGCTGTATTCACCCGCTTCGGTACCGGTGATCCTGAAATAATATTGACCTGCCTTCAATGGGGTCTGGGTAGACCAGTTTGAAATGGGTAGACCCGAATTATCCACGTTGTTAAATGATTTAATTGGTAAGTCCACTATGTTGCACAACTCAATATTACGCTTGAATTCAGAGTCAAT
>JAOZRF010000440.1 GCA_029940245.1 Desulfobacula sp. | reverse complement strand
ACCAAGATTCACAAGTCTTCCTTCAGCAAGAACAATGACAGAACGGCCGGATTCCAATGTCCATTTATCCACCTGGGGTTTGATATTTGTTTTCACGGCCGTTGGGTTGTTATCCAGATAGCTCATTTCTATTTCGCTGTCAAAATGTCCTATATTACAGATAATGGATTCATCCTTCATCTGTTCAATGTGTTCACCTTTAATAACATGATAATTACCTGTTGCCGTCACAAAAATATCTCCATGGGGGACAGCCTCTTCCATTGTCACCACCCTATAGCCTTCCATGGCCGCCTGAAGCGCACAAATCGGATCAATTTCAGTGACCCAGACAATGGCGCCATACCCTCTCATGGATGCGGCACACCCTTTGCCTACATCGCCATATCCCGCCACAACAACGGTCTTGCCCGCCAGCATGACATCCGTGGCTCTTTTAATCCCGTCAGCAAGGGATTCCCTGCATCCATAAAGATTATCAAATTTTGATTTGGTTACAGAATCATTGACATTAATGGCAGGAAAAAGCAGTTCATTTTTTTCGGCAAGCTGGTACAGCCTGTGAACACCCGTTGTTGTCTCTTCTGATACACCCCTGATCTTTTTTGCGATCCGGGTCCATTTTTCAGGGTCTTCCTGAAAACCGGCCCTCAACCTGTCCATCAGACATTTCTCATCCAGGCTATTGGTTTTATGATCAAACACAGAAGGGTCTTTTTCCACTTTCACACCCTGATGCACATAAAGGGTTGCATCCCCTCCATCGTCAACAATCAGATCCGGTCCTGAACCATCCGGCCAGGTCAATGCCTGCTCTGTGCACCACCAGAATTCCGGCAGGGTTTCACCTTTCCATGCAAATAGTGCTGCTGATCCTTTTTCTGCGATAGCTGCCGCGGCATGATCCTGGGTAGAAAAAATATTGCATGTTGCCCAGCGGATATCAGCTCCCAGCTCATAAAGGGTATCAATGAGCATGGCAGTCTGAATAGTCATATGAAGACTGCCCATAATTTTCAACCCCTTAAACGGTTTTTCAGAACCATATTTTTTTCTGATGGCCATAAGGCCGGGCATCTCTTTTTCTGAAAGCTGCATGTCTTTATAGCCCTCTTCTGCAAGGCCGATATCTTTAATCCTGTATTTCAGGCCAAGGTCAAGATCAATGTAGGAAGGATCTTTAATCGGTTGTAACATTTCACACTCCTTATTATTTTTTTAAAGTAAGTATATCAAAATATGTTGATATGTTGTTTTTATACAAGATACAAGTATTCCTTTTTGATGTCAATAAAAAAACCGCTTAAACTTGAAAAGTTCAAGTTCAAACGGCTTTTATAAAACAACCGATTACAAAAATAGGTTATATGCCGGCAAACTCCCTTATTTGATCTGCCCTGTCAGTTCTTTCCCAGTAAAAATCAGGGTCTTTTCTTCCAAAATGACCATAGGAAGATGTTTTCCTGTAAATGGGTCTAAGAAGATCAAGTGTACTTATGATTGCAGCAGGCCTTAAATCAAATACTGATTTAACAATCTCAATTGCTTTGAATTCAGATATTTTCCCCGTTCCCATAAAATTAACAAGAAGGGAAACCGGCTGGGCAACACCTATTGCATAGGCCACCTGAACCTCGCATTTATCTGCGATTCCTGATGCAACAATGTTCTTTGCCACATATCTTCCCATGTAGGACGCGCTCCTGTCTACTTTTGAGGGATCTTTGCCGGAAAAGCAGCCACCACCATGGCTGCCCTGGCCACCATAGGTATCTACAATAATTTTTCGTCCTGTAACACCGCAGTCTCCCATGGGGCCGCCCACAACAAATCGCCCTGTGGGATTAATAAAAAATCTTGTGTCCCCGTCTATCATATCTTCGGGAATCACTTTTTGAATGACTTCTTTTATTATGGCAACCTTTAAATCATCATAGGATACATCAGGCGAATGCTGGGAGGAAACAACGATAGTATCAACTCTTTTGGGCTGACCGTCGTTCATATATTCAATAGTTACCTGGGATTTTCCATCGGGTCTTAAAAAATCAAGGGCTCCGTTTTTTCTGACCTGGGCCAGCCGTTTGGTCAATTTATGGGCATAAACAATGGGCATTGGCATCAGCTCCGGGGTTTCGTTGGTGGCAAACCCGAACATGATTCCCTGGTCACCGGCACCCTGTTCTTTGTGAAGCCCGGCCCCTTCATCAACCCCCTGGGCGATGTCGGGCGATTGCTGGTCAATACTTGTAATAACCGAGCATGTTTTCCAGTCAAATCCCATGCTTGAAGAATTGTATCCAATGTCTTTTATGGTATTTCTGACCACCTCGGGAATATCCACATAGCAGTCAGTGGTAACTTCTCCTGCAACCAACGCAAGACCTGTGGTCACCAATGTCTCACAGGCAACCCTGCATTTTTTATCCTCAGCCATGATGGCATCAAGAATACTGTCCGATATGGCATCTGCTACTTTATCAGGGTGACCTTCTGTTACAGACTCAGATGTAAACATATAAGATTGTTTTTCTGACATTGCAAGCTCCTTTTATCTCAAAATATTTTTTTTTTGATTCATTAATATTTTATGTACATTGTAATTAATAAATTTTTATTCTCTCTTTGTCAATGGTATCAACCCAATCCCGGACCATGTTTTTTTTAATTTTTTAGAAAAGTCACTGGATATTTGCCATAAGAATCATATTTTCTAACCAATTTACGCAAACCCGTTCCGATCCAGGTTGTTTTGTCCGCCCTAGTGCCTGAATAATTTTCTAAAGTTCTCAAAGGTCTTGCATTGAACGGCAGAAACTCGGTCATTCTTCCCTCAA
>JAOZRF010000060.1 GCA_029940245.1 Desulfobacula sp. | reverse complement strand
CCTTTTTCATCGGAAACTTTGGCTCGTAAAGTCAGAGAGATACTGGATGTTGAATAAGGAAGTTGGGGAGCCCCTTTAATGTGGAACTTGATTCGGCCTGACTTTGGCAAACTTACAAAGAATCAGGATTTAAAAATTAGAGAGGCTTCGATTATGTTTATCTTGACAAATCTGGAAAACAAGTATAATGTTACGAGTTTTTAAAATTGCGAAAGTATTGAAATAATAAGGAGAGTTTAAAAATGTACGCAGTTATCAGAACCGGAGGAAAACAATACAAGGTTCATGAAGAACAGATCCTTAAAGTTGAAAAACTTGAAGGAACAGAGGGTTCCCAGATTGAATTTGATGACGTCCTCATGTATTCCGATGGTGAAACCATTACCCTTGGAAGTCCAAAAGTTGAAACTGCCTCGGTCAAAGCACACATTCTTGACCAGGCAAAGGACAAAAAGAAATTGGTCTTCAAGTATAAACGTCGTAAAGGCTTTAGAAGAATGAAAGGCCACAGACAGAATTATACTGAAATTAAAATAGATTCCATTGCGGTTTAGATAGTAAGGAGAGACCTAATGTCACATAAAAAAGCAGCGGGCAGTACAAGAAATGGTCGTGATTCAAACGGTCAGCGACGCGGAGTTAAAAAATTTGGCGGACAAAGCGTTCTTGCAGGAAACATTCTTGTAAGACAGGTGGGCACAAAACTCCATCCAGGGAACAACGTTGGTATGGGTAAAGATTTTACTCTTTTTGCCTTGATTGACGGCGTTGTGACCTTTGAAAGAAAAGGCCGCGACAGAAAAAAAGTCAGCGTTTATGAAGCGTGAAATTTGTAGATGAAGCCATCATCATAGTCAGGTCCGGTGATGGCGGCCGCGGATGCACAAGCTTCCGACGAGAACGCTACATTGAAAGAGGAGGACCTGATGGTGGCGATGGCGGTGATGGTGGTCATGTCATCATAAAAATCGATGAAAATCAACGTACACTCTACGATTATCGCCGCCAGAAAATACTCAAGGCCAAAAATGGGGAAGGTGGCCAGGGCAAACAAAAACATGGCAAAAATGGTTCCCACTGCATTATAGCCCTTCCACCGGGAACCATTGTTTCCAATGCAGACACCAACGAAATCATTGTTGATCTAACCCATACCACAGGTGAATATATTATTGCCCATGGCGGCATGGGCGGGAGAGGCAACAAACGTTTTGCAAGTTCCACCAACCGGGCACCCAGATATTCTCAGCCTGGTATTCCCGGTATTGAACTTACGATTAAGCTGGAACTGAAACTTCTTGCCGATGTCGGGCTTGTCGGGTTACCCAATGCCGGAAAATCAACGCTGATCAGTAATATATCGGCAGCCCGACCAAAAATAGCAGACTACCCCTTTACAACATTGACCCCCATTATCGGAATGGTGGAACCAGCCTTTGGAGAACCATTTGCTGTGGCTGATATCCCCGGGTTGATTGAAGGTGCGCACGAAGGGATTGGGCTTGGTATCAATTTTTTAAAACATATTGAAAGAACCGGGATTCTAGTTCATTTGATTGATTCTTTCCAGATAGATCCTGATTTCCCGCTCAAGTCTTTTAACATCATCAACAATGAGTTGTCCAAATACAGTCAAACTCTGGCACAAAAAACACAGATTGTTGTACTCAATAAAATTGACCTGTCCGGTACAAAAGAAAAGGTTGCGGCCTTTAAACATGCTTTAAAAAATATCCAGGTATTGACCTTGTCCGCTGCCACGGGGAAAGGGGTAAAAGAACTTATCAGCCTTTTATCTTCCAAACTTACAAAGAGTTAAAAATGAAAATCGGAATTTTTGGAGGAACATTTAATCCTTTCCACAATGGCCATATTGAAATCGTTCAGTATGTCAAAGATAGATATGATTTAAAAAAAATTTTTTTTATCCCCTCTGCAACTCCCCCCCACAAATCAAACATCAACCTTGCACCTGCAAAGGACCGTTTTGAAATGGTAAAACAAAGCTTACAGGGCTTTGAAAATTTTTTTGTATCAGACAAGGAACTCATCAGAAAAGGTCCTTCCTTTACCATTGACACCATAAACGAATTTAAAAAAGAATATGGCCCAAACACTTTTTTTTACCTTTTGATGGGATCTGATGTATTTTTAGACATAACAACCTGGAAACATAAAGATCAAATTTTTGAAGCAATTCAAATTATCATCATGTTAAGAGGGCATTGGAAAAATTATAATGCCATTGTATCTTTTATTGACGTTAACATATCAAAAGGATACATCTTTAATGAACAGGAGCAAATGTTTTCCCATGAAAAAAAACAGAACATATTAATATGCAGGGTGCCTATAATTAATATTTCATCTACAATGATCCGGGATCGGATAAAAAATAATCAATCCATAAAAAATCTCGTGCCTGCAGATATTGAAAAAATTATTAGAACAAAGGAATTGTATAAATGAAAAATAGTGCCGCAATAAATGATGATCTTAAAAAATATCTTATTCCTGCATTTGAAAGAAAAACAGAATCAATTGTTGCCATTGATGTAAAAGAATTCACTTCTTATACTGATCACATTGTCATTATTGAAGCTGGATCACATCGCCAGGTGACCTCCATTGCCGAGCATTTGATTAAACGTTTAAAAGCTGAAAAAATAAAAGCCATTGGTATTGAAGGGGTTAAAGAGGGTGTTTGGGCATTGCTTGATTTTGGAGACGCTATTATTCATGTCTTTGAATCTGAAAAAAAAGCTTTTTATGATATAGAAGGATTGTGGGCTGAGGCGCCCAGAATTGATCTTTCCGGATTTAAAGAAACATTTGAACCACAGGAAGAGACGGATGAAGAGGAAAATGATGATGAATTCTAAATCTTTGCCTGTCAATATTTTAATGATCCTTGACGGTTGGGGCATTAATGATTCAACTCAAGGAAATGCATTTGCCCTGGCAGATACGCCTTTTTTAGATTCTCTGTTAAAAAATTTCCCCAGCTGCAAACTTTTATGCTCCGGCAATGCAGTGGGACTTCCCGATGGAACCATGGGCAACTCAGAAGTGGGACACATGAATATCGGTGCGGGTAGAAAAGTATTGCAGGATTTTGTAAGAATCAATCAGACTATTTCCGATAAATCATTTTTTAAAACCCCTGCACTGGTGAATGTCATGAGCCGGGTTTCAAAGCAGGGCAAAAGCCTCCATCTTATGGGACTTTTGTCTGATGGCGGAGTTCACAGCCATATCTCCCATTTGTTTGCCTTAATTGACATGGCAAAACAAAATGGTGTTAAACATCTTTTTATTCACCCAATCCTTGACGGGCGAGATACCTCTCCTGTCAGTGGTATTCATTATATTCAGCAGCTTCAGGGCTATCTTGACAAGCAGAATTATGGCAAAATAGCCACTATTGTAGGCCGTTACTGGGCCATGGACAGGGATACAAGATGGGACAGGGTTAAAAAAGCATATCAGCTTTTTACAAAAGCTGAAGGATTGCCTGCTGACAATCCAATAACAGCTGTACAAAACGCATATAATTCCGGTCAGACTGATGAATTCATCAAACCCATTCTTCTCAATACTGACAATGACACTTTAAATGGCGCTGCAAATGGTATAATTGATGATGGAGACAGCATTATCTTTTTTAATTTCCGGGCAGACCGGGCGAAAGAGATCACAAGGGCCTTTACCGAAAAAGGCTTTAATGAATTTACCCGGGAAAAACATATAAACCTTACAGATTTTATCTGCATGACGCAGTATGACGAAACCTTTAATCTCCCAGTGGCTTTTGCGCCTGAACACCTGAATAAAATTTTCGGAGAGATATTAAGCCAAAATAATATTTCCCAGCTTCGAATTGCTGAAACTGAAAAATATGCCCATGTTACTTATTTTTTCAATGGCGGTGATGAAAAAATTTTTCAAGGTGAAGAACGAGTATTGATTCCCTCTCCCAGAGACGTGGCAACCTATGATAAAAAACCCCAGATGAGCGCTTTTGAACTTGCCCGGACAGCCTGTGAAAAAATCAAATCCCGTGAATTTCAATTTATCGTACTGAATTTTGCCAATATGGACATGGTGGGACATACAGGAATTCTTAAAGCAGCCATCAAAGGATGTGAAACCGTTGACAAGTGTACGCAAAAGGTTGTTAACGCTATATGGGAAACAGGAGGGGTTGCATTGGTAACAGCGGATCATGGGAATTGTGAACAGATGATTGCAGATGACGGCTCTCCTCATACGGCCCACACCTTGAATCCGGTAAGACTGATACTTGCCGGCAATAACTATAAAAATATATCAATAAAAGACGGGATTCTTGGTGATATCGCCCCGACCCTTCTGAAAATATTGAATATAAAACAACCCGATGAAATGACAGGAACATCTTTAATATGACATTTGATTATATAATAACTGACTATATTACGGGCAAACCAGTAAGAAACATAGGTCCTGAGGCAAGCAGACAGATATTTGAAAAATTTTTGATTGATGACAAAGGCTATGCAAAAGAAGATATTAAGGTAGATGAAAAATTGATCGTCCAGTTTAAAGGAGAAGATTATATCTCAGCCATTGACCTGATTGTCCTGTGCAAAAAAAAAGCATTAATGGCCATTACCTGTGTGGCAGGATCCATTGGTTCCTATGAAAGGGAAATTCTGGCCGGTGCCAGACTGTTATATGACTATCAAATCCCCCTTTCCGTTTCAACGGATGCAAGGGATGCTATTGTAATGGATACCCTTTCCGGAAAGAAAATGGGCCAGGGTCTTGATGCGATTCCTTCAAAAAAAAAAGCGCTCAAACTGGCTGAGACAATGGAGTATAAAACTTTTGATAAAAACAGAAAAGAGCGGGAAATGATCATTTACCGCTCCTTTAACCTGGAAAAAGTTAATATATAGTGCCTGAACTAAAACCTTGTTCAGGCCCGAGATACCTCTTTATTGCAATGTCTGCAAAAGGTAGCCCGTTTTTTAATAATCTCTGCGCAATAGGGACATTCCCTTGTATAATGCCTTTCATGAAGTTGCTCTATAGCTTTTTGCACCCCTTCCTGCAGGACCGGGCTGGGAAACTTATGATTGATTAAATGCTCGACTGCTTCAGCATCACCAAGTTCTCCAACCATTTGAGCGGCTTTAAGCCTTGCCTTTGGAGGAATCTTAGGATCAAGACAAATCTTTAAAATTTCATCCCAGTCCTTGGAAATATAATAATCTGTCAAAACCGAGAACGTCTGTTTCATCAATTCTTTTTTTGCTTCTTCCTGAATCAGGACTTCATCATTCAGTATTCCACCAGTGGCTCCCACTGGACTGAAAACCGGCATGTACCCAAAATTTTTCTGTCCCGGTTCAACATAGCACCGATAGGATGCAGGTGTTTCCATGGTCTCTTGAAGGTGTTCCCACCCCTGTTTATAGCTGCCACACGCATCATTAAAACAGACAAACAAATATGGGGTACCCCAGCCAAGTCCATCACTGAAATTAATAAGGGGAACTTCCCACAACGTCATTGGGGTATCACAATCAGGACATTTTGGTCTGTCCATTTTTAAATATTTTTCAAGCAGTTCTTCTTTTGTTTCAAACGTCATTATATTAATTTCCTTTAACTTTATTCAATCACAGCAAGTACATCACCTTTGGCAACAGAATCACCACTTTTATAATTCACAGACTTAATCACACCGCTTGCCGGCGAAGGCAGAGCATTTTCCATTTTCATGGCTTCAATGACCACAACGGTTTCACCTTCATTAACCAGATCACCCGCATTCTTTTCATATTTAATCACCATACCCGGCATGGGTGCCTTGACAGGTGCTCCCGAGGATGCAGCAGGTGCAGGTTCTTTTTTGGCTGCAGAAGCAGGTTTTGGTGCAGAAGTCGGGGCCGGAGCAGAAGCTTTCACGGGTAGTGCTTGAGCCAGGGGCGCTTCCGGAGCTGCAGCAGGAGCCGGGGATGTAGCAGCGGTAGCAGCGGTAGCAGCGGTAGCAGCGGTAGCGTAGGTGATAACAGGAGCACCACCCACTTCATCAACACCCACTTCAAAATAATCCCCTTCTATAAATACGTTAAAGGTGCGGGCATATTCACTCTTTTCAGGAAAGTCTTCCGGCTTGACTTTTTCCACCAGTTCGCCTTTCCTGGCTTTCTCGATCATTTTATTTTGATTTGCCACATCTTCAAGTGTGATGGGTTTTAGGCTTTCAGGCACCTTTTCTTTACCATATTTCTGCATCAGAAATTTTTTACCGGTAACAGGAAAAAGCGCATATAAAATAAGATCTTCATCATCCACAGCCAGATTCCCGATCTCTTTTCTTGCTTTTTCAAGTTCAGGCTCAAGTACCTGGGCCGGCCGGCAGGTAATGGGTTCTTCCCCTCTGTCATAGCCTTTGAGTGCTTTTTTCTGTACTTCCGGATCAATGGGTACGCTTGTTTTACCATAAAGTCCATAACACAGATCTTTTACCTGGGCTGTCACCATTTTATATCTTTCCTTGGGTGTATCAAACAGGACATTGTTCACCGTCTGAATACCCACGATCTGGCTTGTGGGTGTAACAAGGGGAATCTGACCCAGCTCTTTTCTGACCCTTGGCAGCTCTTTTAGAACTTCATCCATTTTATCCAGGGCATCCATTTCCCTTAACTGGTTCACAAGGTTGGACAGCATGCCGCCGGGTGTCTGGTGAAGCAGAACATTGATATCAATAATGGAGACCTTTGTATCATCCAAAAGGTGTTTGTATTTTGGCAATATTTCTTTTTCCAGAATATCATTGATCCGGGCCAGGGCATTGATATCAAATCCTGTATCCCGATTAGTGCCTAAAAGTGACATAACAAAGGGTTCCAGGGCAGCATGGGATGTTCTGTAGGCATAAGGAGTCATACAGGTATCAATGATATCAACCCCTGCCTCAATAGCCTTAAAATGGGTCATAGGCGACATGCCGGAAGTACAATGACTGTGAAGATGAATCAATGGTTTGACATTTTCTTTTAAGGCTTTAATAAGCTTATAGGCATCATAGGGTGCCAGAAGCCCTGCCATATCCTTGATACAGATACTGTCCGCACCCATGTCTTCAAGTGCTTTTGCTTTTTTAATATAATATTCAAGATTATAGACATCGCCTCCGATCCTCGGTTCAGTCAAAGAATAACAGATGCATCCCTGAAAATGAGCTCCACATTCCTTGATCACGGGAACAACGGTTTCAAAATTACGATAATCATTTAAAGCATCAAAGGTTCTGAAAATATCCATCCCATTATCAACGGTCTTTTTCACAAACAGCTCTGCCACGTCATCTGCATAATTTCTATACCCTACCAGATTCTGGCCCCTTAAAAGCATTGAAAAAGGAGTCTTTTTAAAATATTTTTTCAGGGTTCTAAGTCTCTGCCATGGATCTTCCCCCAAAAAACGATGCATGGTATCAAAGGTGGCACCGCCCCAGACTTCCACTGCCCAGAAACCGATCTCATCCATTCTTTCTGCAACAGGGGTCATATCCTCTGTTCTTCCCCTTGTGGCAAAAAGAGACTGGTGCCCATCCCGCAAAGATAAATCCTCGATCATCAATCGATGTTCAGCCTCCGGCCTGTCTTTACCATAATTCATCTCAGTCATTTCAACTTGGGTATGCTCACTCATTTATTTTCTCCTGAATAGTTTATTTTTTTTTATTTCGTTATTTCAATTCTTTATTTAAACATCCTCATCTGTATCATGGAATTAGCCTGCATATGGTTCCCTCGACCCGATATTCCCCAGATATTATTTTGCTGAATTACCTGGCGGGATTGTATGGCAGGTTCTGGAATCGATTCTAAAACCCGGGTGCCATAAAAGGCAGCCGCTTCTTCTGATGTTTTAATGTAAGCAAATACGGCAGCCATGGCTGCAGATAATTTATTTTTATCCATTTTCACCCCTTTATCTTATACAGGTATATTCCCATGTTTTTTTGCCGGTCTTAACTCTCTTTTTGTCGCCATGGCCTCAAGGGCATCAATGAGACGCGGCCTTGTTTCACACGGTTGAATCACGGCATCCACATAGCCTCTTGCAGCAGCGCAATAGGGGTTTGAAAATTTCTCGTTATACGCTTCTATTTTTTCTTTGCGCTTGGCAACCGGGTCATCTGCCCCATTGATTTCCTTTGCATGAATAATATTTGCAGCCCCTTCAGCACCCATGACGGCAATCTGTGCAGTAGGCCATGCAAAAGCCATATCTGCTCCCAGGTGTTTTGAACACATGGCAAGATATGATCCGCCATAGTCTTTCCTTGTAATCAAAAGGAGTTTTGGAACGGTTGCTTCAGAATAACACCATAAAAGTTTTGCACCATGCCGGATAATTCCTCCCCACTCCTGATTACTTCCAGGCAGATATCCTGGAACATCTGCAATGGTGAGCATGGGAATATTAAAGGCATCACAAAACCGGATAAACCGGGTGGCCTTATCCGAGGCATCAATATCCAGGCAGCCTGCCAGAAAATTGGGCTGGTTGGCGATGATACCAATGGAACGTCCATTGAGCCTTGCAAAACAGATCACCATATTCTTTGCATAATACTGGTGGGGTTCAAAATACTGACCATCATCCACAATGGCGGTGATGACATTCTTTATATCGTAGGCCCTGTTTGGATTGTCCGGTATGATTGTATCCAGAGATTCATCCATGCGGTTGGGATCATCTGTGGGGGGCACAAAGGGAGGATCTTCCATATTATTGGACGGCAGATAGGATAAAAGTTTTCTAATCTGCATAAGCGCGTCTTCATCAGATTCACAGGCAAATTGTGCCACACCTGATTTCTCGTTATGGGTCATGGCACCGCCAAGGTCTTCAAAGCTGATCTCTTCACCAGTAACCGCTTTTATGACATTGGGTCCTGTAATAAACATATAGCTGGATTCTTTAACCATAAAAACAAAATCTGTCATGGCAGGGGAGTAAACAGCACCACCGGCCGTGGGCCCCATAATGGCTGAAATCTGAGGAATGACTCCGGAAGCGGCTGAATTGCGAAAGAAAATTTCACCATATCCTGACAGGGCATCTATACCTTCCTGAATTCTTGCACCGCCGGAATCGTTCATACCGATCATGGGAACACCTGCCTTTAAAGCCATATCCATGACCTTACAGATCTTTTTGGCCTGCATTTCTCCCAGAGAACCGGCCCTTGCAGTAAAATCCTGGGCATAAGCAAAAACAATTCTGCCATCCACTTTACCATGCCCGGTTACAACACCATCTGCCGGGATCTGTACATTTTCCATTCCAAAATTGGTGCACCTGTGGGTGACAAACATATCCAATTCTCTGAAGGTTCCCTTGTCAAAAAGAATATCAAGCCTTTCCCTGGCATTGAGTTTTCCATTTTTCCGTCGTTTTTCAAGGGCTTTTTCTCCGCCCATTCCCATAATCTGCGTTTCTTTCTGTTTCAGCTCCTGGAGCTTATCAGATGTTACTCCCATAATAAAAACCCTTTCTTAACTATTTATCCATTATTTTAATTTTTCATCAAAAAACGCCATGCACAAAACCATTCTTCCGGATGTTTATCCGGCGGGCAACCAATACATTCGGTTTCTATCCTTTTATCAATAGCCCTTGCAAAATACTCATATTCAACCAAACCGGCTGATTTACAAGGGTAATCATCAAGATTTTTTCTCTTTCTTGCAGATTGAACCCTGCAATCATTCATTTGAAATACAAAACTTTCCGGGCCTTCGTCAACAAAAGATTGCTCATTAATGACTGAATACATCCTGAAATTTAATGCTTTTTTCAATCCTTCAAGCCCGCAGTCATCATTCAGTTTTAAAAATTTTTTAATCGCAAATGCTTCATAGGGAGAAAATTGAGCCCAACATGAATCATTACACCGTTTGGCATCGTTCATTCCATTATCAAATTCAACCGACTGAAACCAGACCCCGTCATTTACCAGCCAGTTTTTTGCCACAGCACCCATAAGGGCGTAAATTTTTTCATCTTCCATGTCCAGCAATGCTTTAGGCAAGCCATCTTCAAGCTGGAAATCCAGGACATCTGAAAATCTTTTTAATCCAATTGAAACGCTTTTCTGAGTTGCTTTTTCAAGAACTTCCAAAGCCTTTTCCATGCCCATCTGATGTCTGACTTCAGTAAACCAAAAACCATAGTGGACTACAATTCTAGTTAACATGTCAACAATTAATCTTGCTTTTTGGGTTTTATCCAGACTTGAAGGACCGTTTTTTTTAACTTCCATAGATTCAATTCCTTTTTAATAGTATTTTTTTAATTCATTCCATTTATAATCAATAAATTCAAGCAGCACTCCGTTCATTTTTTCAGGATGAATAAAGGATAGGCTCCCACAAACCACGTGCCGCATCAATATTTTTAACGGCTATGCATATATGATCGATTTTATTTGTTTTTAATTTTCACCTCCCGATATAAGCTTACTATAATCATGATTATCAGTCATACACCCAATACTTAAATAATATTCCCCTTCTTCTTTTTTCCCGCGCTTTATACAGCCCTCCCCATAGATGGCGCATTTTTTTCCCAAAACCTTTTTTACCTTTTCTCTCTGCTCAGGTGTTAGATTGCCTGACTTTATAATAGATAATAATGATCTAATTCTGAATTTATCCTGTGAATGTAAACTGGAAAGTTGATCACTGTGCT
>JAOZRF010000439.1 GCA_029940245.1 Desulfobacula sp. | reverse complement strand
GGCCGTGGGATTGGTTCCTTTGAAAAACTTGTGCTTGATGCGGAAATTGCCCTGCAGGTGAAAAGAATGCTCCGCCCCTTGGAATTCAACGACGAAAGCCTTGCCATTGAAACGATTTTTAATGTAGGTCAGAAAGGGAATTATCTGACCCAGGAGCATACGTTTAAGCATTTTAAAAAAGAAACTTATACTCCTGAAATATTTACACGAACTCAGTATCTGAATTGGGAAAAAGACGGCAAAAAAGATGCCTATGCACGGGCCAATGAAAAAGTTAAGCAGCTGCTTGATAACTACAAGCAGCCCAGCCTTGGACTATCTCTGGAAAAAGAGATGGATGCCTTTGCAAATACCCATTATCCAATATCAATGAAGAATGGATAAGGCGACCCCGCACCTTTTTGAAAATATTCAATATGATGGTATGGGAAAATACACAACGTATACTCAAAACAAATGAGGATCAAAAAACAAACCCAAACGCCCGTAAAGTTCTGAGTTCTATTTTTCTCAGAACTTTTATATTCCAATCTTTTTCCTAAAGGAGAGAATAAGTGAAGATTAAAATGTATATCCCAAGGTTAGTTGTGGCCATCATGCTCGTATTATTGATGATACCAATTTCCGTGTCTGCAAAAGGAAAAGAAGAACTTAAAATCGCCACCTGGGAGGATGTCAATACACTGGATCCCGGTTGGCTCACCAGTGTAGAGCGAGAATTTACTATCATGAACTGCATTTTCAACGGATTGGTAAAATACAAGGAGGGAACATGGGATGTCGTTCCTGATCTGGCGGAATCCTGGGAAATATCAGCAGATGGTAAACAGATAATGTTTCAATTACGTAAAGGGGTAATGTTTCACAAAGGATATGGTGAAATGACCGCCGAGGATGTAAAATTTTCATTTGAAAGAATCATTGCTCCAGATGCAAAGTCTCCTGAAAAGGGTTCATGGGAGAAATTGGACCATGTTGAAATTGTGGACAAATATACCGTAAAATTAATTCTCAAGGACAGAATGGCGCAACTGTTTACATCAACTCTTCCTTTGAATGCGGGTATGATTGTCAGTAAAAAAGCTGTTACAGAGATGGGAAGAAAAAAATTTACTTCAAATCCCATCGGCACTGGCCCTTATGAATTTGATAGTTGGGAACCAAAACAGCATATCAAACTGTTAAGATTTCAAGATTATTGGGGAGAAAAGGGAAAGATCCGACAGATTACCTTTACACCAATTATTGAAGACTCCACAGTTGAAATTGCATTGAAAACCGGTGAAATAGCAGTAGGACGGTGCTCGCTTGTCAGTCTTCCCTCAATCAAGAAAAACAAAAAATTAAAAGTATATACAAAACCTGCCCTGCTGTACTGGTGGGTTGGGCTTACTGTTAATAAGCCACCTTTTGATAATCTTAAGCTTAGACAGGCAGTGCGATATGCCGTAGATGTGGACAAAGTACTTGAAGCTGCTTTTTTTGGAACCGCTAAACGGGCAAACAGCATGTTACCGCCTGGAATGCTGGGGGAATGGAAAGATGCGCCAATATATGAAGTTGATTTAGACAAGGCAAAAGCATTGCTCAAAGAAGGGGGTAAGCCTGATGGATTCAAAGTCACTTTGCTGGTATGGACCGATGATAGAGCCAAAATTGCTGCAGAGGTAATTAAAGCGGACCTGGCCAGAATAGGAGTAGAGGTGGACATCCTGATCAAAGAAGTGGGAGCCTTTAATGAATCTGCAAACAAAGGCGAATTCAGCATGCATATTCAATTTTTCACCACCACGATTGACCCTGGATATGCCACCAGTTGGTTTACAACCGGAAACTCCTGGAACCCGAGTCAATGGAGCAACAAAAAATATGATACCCTCATAGAAGCAGGCATGAGTGAAGTTGATGTAAAAAAACGGGCACAGATTTATATTGATGCGCAAAAGGAGATTGATAAAGATTGCTGGGCCATATGGCTTACCAACGGCTCTAAAATTCGGGTGGCGCAGGATTACATTGACATTGGAAAGCTTTTTCCCAACGGGCGACTGGCACCCTGGATCATAAGCTTCAAATAATTATTTATCGATAAAACACATTTATGAATTCATCTGATGATCCCTTGGTTTTCGTAGACACTGAAGACCGGAAGATAGCCCCCAAATAATAACCCAAGAGGCGTATCCAGCTCCCTGTTGATTTTTTAAAAACCAGCAGGGAGCCATTCAAGAAATCGGTCTTAAATAACTTACCCTTTTCAGAACATGCGATCCTTGAAGGGCAGCGTCTCCCCCATTTTTAAATGGGCATGTTATTTCGGACTCATTCCCAAATTCATTTTTTTCGACACTCTTCCTTATAAAAAAACATCCCACAGAAAAATTCTGAAATCAAAAAAGGAATTCTGCTATGCAAACGAGTCAATTCAATACTCAGATCAGGCCTAATTTACAACTTCTTCGGCAGGAGCAAATAAAAGAGATCCATTTGGCTTCAATTGAAGTCCTGGAAAGAACCGGAGTTCAGGTTATGTTGCCTGAAGCACTTGACCTTTTGGAAAAAGCGGGAGCTTGGATACTTCCTGACAACATGGTAAAAATCCCCTCTCACCTTGTGGATGAAGCACTCAGATCAGCACCTTCAAGCGTGTCCATCTATAATCGTAAAGGAACCCCCGCAATGCGGTTCCAAAACCTCAACACGCATTTCGGCCCTGGCACAGACACCACATTCGTAATGGACATCGAGACCGGCCAGAGGCGAGCGACAAAAGGCCAGGATGTCGTAAATGTTACCAGATTGTGCGATGGCTTACCCAATATTGATTTTGTTGCTTCAATGGGTGT
>JAOZRF010000438.1 GCA_029940245.1 Desulfobacula sp. | reverse complement strand
TCAAATAGAACTTTCTCCAAAGGATTTGGGATTACAAACAAAGGCAGCATATTATGAAATCAGTAAATAGACAATTCAATTAAAGCAGAAATTTCCTTTTTATCAAGTTCCAGAATTTTTCATGTAATGATGAGTTGACATTAAATTTGATTCAGGCTAATTTATCTCCATATTAAATTTGATTTATTCGTACAAAGGCGTGCGTATAAATGATTGAAATAGACAAAGGTGTCTATTCCGGTACGATTTCCGGAAAGACACCTTTTTGCGTTTTAAATGGGCGCCCTAAAAAAAATATTTTTTTATTATGGACAATAATTATGGACAATAATGGGAGAGGAGAGAAAAATCATGGAAATGAGATTTTCAAATTCAAATGATGTACTGGGGACTAGAAATCGTGGAAATGCATGTGAATCAAGCCTGTGCACATTGTGTCGGGCCGATTGCAATGGAAAATGTGAAACCTGGCTGTCCAGCATGGTGGGCAGAAAGCTGTTGTATCCCAGAAGTTTCGGTCTTGTGACGGCAGGGGCCAACAATACCAGTCATGTGGGGGTATCCTACAATTCCCTGAGGATCCAGGGATATGCCTATGGATCCCACGGCCTTTCAGGAGGACTGACTTCCAGTGCAGATGATTGTATCTTCCCAAATGTCAGCCTGGAAACCCAGTTTGGAAAACACAGGAAGACAAAAATTCGCATGCCACTGATGACCGGTGCCCTGGGGTCTACCCTTATTGCGGAAAAATATTGGGATTCTTTTGCCATTGGGGGTGCCCTCATCGGTATCCCCGTTGTTATCGGAGAAAATGTGGTGGGCGTGGACAGAAATTCCCAGATCAGAAATGGTGAAACCAAACAGGGCAAGATCAAAAGCGCACCGGAATTGGATCGCAGGATTGAAATCTATTTACGGTATTTTGACGGTTTCGGCGCCATTATTGTTCAGCTCAATGTTGAGGACACCCGGAACGGGGTGGCCGAATATGTGGTGGATAAATACGGGGACAAGTGCATTATTGAACTCAAATGGGGACAGGGTGCCAAAAATATCGGCGGTGAAATCCAGGTCAGAAGCCTGGAGTATGCCATGTTTCTGAAAGACCGCGGATATGTGGTGGACCCTGATCCATCCCTTCCAGAGGTCCAGCAGGGCTTTGAACAAGGCGCCATTAAATCCTTTGCCCGGCACAGTCGCCTGGGGGGAACCAACCTGCCCACAGTTGCCCATGTCCAGGAAGAGTTCATGAACAGTGTGGAATACCTTCGGGGGATCGGGTTTGAGAGAATCACATTGAAAACAGGTTCCTATGGCATGGAAGAACTGGCCATGGCCATTAAATTTGCCACGGATGCCCAATTGGATCTTCTGACCATTGACGGGTCCGGCGGCGGCACCGGCATGAGCCCCTGGAACATGATGCAAAGCTGGGGAGTTCCTTCCATCAACCTCCATTCAAAGGCCCATGAATATGCCAGTATCCTGTCGGCCAAGGGAAGGCAAGTGGTGGATATGTCCTTTGCCGGCGGTTTTGTTCTGGAAGATCATATTTTCAAAGGACTGGCCTTGGGTGCACCCTATACCAAGCTCATCTGTATGGGCCGGGGCATCATGATCCCGGGATTTTTAGGGGCAAACATTGAAGGGGCCATTTATCCGGAAAGAAGGGCTGAGGTGAACGGCAACTGGAACGAACTGCCTAAAACCGTCCTCCAGGTCGGAAAAACAGCGGATGAAATTTTTGTGGGCTATCATAGCCTGGTGGACAAGATCGGTAAGGATGAAATGAAAAACATTCCCTATGGTGCCATTGGGTTTTATACCCTGGCAGACAAACTCGCATGCGGGCTGCAGCAGCTCATGGCCGGTGCCAGAAAATTTTCTTTAAATCAGATCACCCGGCACGAAATTTTTTCCGGAAACCGGGAAACAGCCCAGGAAACCGGCATCCCCCATGTGTCTGATGTGAACAACGAGAGTGCCAAGAAAATATTAAATTCCTAAAATTCTGAATGAGACTATTGACCATGAACTCCGGGATCTTCTTATCGATTTTAGACCATTGAGAAAACGATATCAACCGGATCTTCCATTTTATCATCTTTAAAATGATGATCTATGGGAAATAAAGGGGCACACTCCAGAAGATCAAAATTATTTAGAAGGCATCTCTGGTACCGGCAAGAAAGTATCTTTCTACTACCCAAAGATATCTTGGGAAAGTCAGTGACACGGAAGCTATTCATTGGATTGATAATCTTTATAGATAAATTGATAGAGACTGATAATTGTCAATCACATATATGTGATTAAAATTAAATATTAATTCACATATATGTGATTAAAATGAGACATATAAAATTAAAGCGAGCCAGAGAACAATTAGATGAAACACTTCAAATCTTTACTGAAATGGCTAGTGTAGCCAGGCCAATAAGGGGTTGGATTCGTGCGATTCGGGATGCTCTTGGTTAGTCTGCGCCTTATTCAAGTCGTATTTAACAGATGCTTTTTGAACTTTTGAGGGAATGTCGGTTAATAAAATCAGATCGTGAACCAAAAAAGACTGCCATTTTAATGGTTTAGGGAGGTTTTTAAAGATTGCTTTTACCATTTCCACATATTTGTGGAAATGGTTATTAGATTCATCTGAAACCATGTAGTCCCTATCCTTGTTAACCCTTATAGAATAAAGCTTTGACAGCAATTTATGAACCCTTTCAAGGGGTGTTTTACCCACCGTCAAATAGTGAAGCTCTTTGCCCATTTCCACATCAATGATTTCAATGGAGTGGGTTGAACTGTTATGACTTATAATTTTGATCCGGATAAATGGTATGA
>JAOZRF010000437.1 GCA_029940245.1 Desulfobacula sp. | reverse complement strand
ATATATGGGTCAGCATCAATTCAAATATCAAAAGAATACTATAACGTATATTGGAGAAAAAATTGACAGATACCCATTCTGAAATGGTGTGGACTATGTCTATTATAGGTTTCCCCGACACCTGAGTTTAAAACATCAGGACTCTTATTAATATACATGGGTTCTCTGAATGGTAGCCACTTCTTGTGGTTGATGTAATTTTTATTCATGAACACAGATAATCAACAATATTTAAACCCCGAATATCAGTTAAGGATTAAGGGCTGATATTGGGTTTTCGATATATCCTAAGTCTATTTGGCCAAAATGCCAGGATTGGCATTTTGGCCAAATAGCAATTCATAAACAGGTATTGAGGTTCTGAAGGTTTCGCAAAAGTACGCCTGGACTTGTTATCATGCCCAATTTTTTTCAGGGGGTGTTAAAAGTCAGATTTCTCAGAATTCAATCGCAATTCTTGTAAAAAATTCATTCATGCCGTCATCTGCGCTGCTCCCGTTAGAGAGTTCATATTCACCCTTTCTGTATTCACCAGACAGGCTGCATGCAAAACTGTCACTTTCAAAAAGCGTATAGGTTAATCCAATGCTGTATCTATAGTCCAGATGCCCATCCTGATCTCCGCTTTGACCATCATCAAAATTTTCATATCTTACCGCTGCAAGCAGGGGGTCAGTGATCTTGCAGCCCAGGGAAACAAACCATGCAGATTCATTGTATTCCTGGTTATCTGTAAAATGTTTTTCCCTGTTGATGGCACCAATATATTCTCCATCAAGGATAAAATCGGAAATTTCATAGTGTACGGATACCCCGGCAGTTGTGTTGCGGTCGCCATCACCGGGCTCTGAATCAAAATATGCTGACAGGATTAAATTTTCAACGGGTAAAAAGGTCATGTTTAAAATAAATGAGTTTACGTCATCTTTTGCTGAATAGCCGGGAGCATTATCCCTTGAAAAACCATAACCGGCACCAGAAACTTTATCAATCAGTATTTCCCCTTTATAGAGTGTCGCTGAAATATCAATTTCAAAGGGTTCAAAGGTTGCTCCAAGGGTCGCACCTGTTTTTACGACTTCATACAAATCATAGGTAATGGGATCACTGATAAACAGATTTTCAAACATTCCAAATGGCTGGCCCCTTTTGCCACCCATAAAATAAACGGGGAATCCTTGTTTTTGAATTGTAAAAAAAACCTCATCCCAGAATATTTTATCGTCGGAATCAAGATCTTCGCCCTTTAAAAGAAGATTTGCAGTGACATATTCATGGAGAACCGCTTCAAGGCCAAGCTCTACCGTACCGATATCCAGATCGGAGGAAGACTGATTGTTGGTGTTATCGGAAAGATCAGAGTCACTGGTATAAGAATAATCAAGTTCAATAGTACCGGATAGGTTGATCCTGTCGGAAATTTGTCCAAGGGCACTGGAACCTGACGAGGATTTTTTCTCCAAGGCCTCTATTCGTTCTTCAAGGGCGGAATCGGATGCAGCCAGAACGGGCTGTAAACCGGTTACAATTAGAAACAACATACTGACAATACAAAATAAAAATCGTTTTTTCATTTTTTTTTCCCCCATGATAAATTTCCCAAATAAAAAAAGCCACGAAGATTTTCCCCATTTTCAGGTGAAAGCCTTCGTGGCTTTTCGATTATACGTACAAACAATAATACTTAAAAAATCAATACTTCTTAATGATCACCTTCTGGCAATCAATAATAATTGGATATCAATACTCAATTCATAATGGTGTGTCAATCTTTTTTTTTAACGGGTCTTCTTCTTCCTGCTGTTTCAACTGCCGGTTTGATAAGACAAGTTTTTTGTCGGCAATTCGTTTTATCTGGTCCATATAGTGGGAGACCAGGATGATGGTACATTTTTTTTTTAATTTTAAAAGCAGTTGTTCAATCATTTCTAGTGAAGTCTCATCCAGAGAAGATGTGGGCTCGTCCAACATTAGAATCTGGGGTTCTAAAACCAGAGCTCTTGCAATACAGAGCCTCTGTTGCTGGCCAACTGAAAGTACGTTTGCATCTTCTTTTAATCGATCTTTTACTTCCTCCCAGAGGAATGCTTTTTTAAGGGCATATTCAATTTTTGGAAAGATTTTTTTTCGATTTTTTTCCCCAATAAGTTTAAGCGGGAAAGCAATGTTTTTATAAATACTCGTGGGCAGAGGATTGGGGACCTGGAAGACCATGCCCACCTTTTTACGAAGCTGTGGGAGCGGGTAGTTTGGATAATTAATATCTTTGAATCCATTTCCAAAATTTATTTTGACTTCCCCCTTAACGCTTGCACCATCAATGTTTTGCCAAATCCGGTTCAATGTCATCAAAAAGGATGATTTGCCCTGGCCGGACGGACCTGTAATGGAGGTAATGGTATTTTCCGGGATGCCAACATGGATGTTTTCCAGGATTGGACCGGTTTTGTAATAGAACCACAGATCCTTGATCTGTATTTTTATCTTATTTCCCATGATCAACTAATAGCTGAATTGTGTTTTCGGGTCAATCTGAAGTTTGACCCAGTGTGCCAGGGCAAAGAGCCCGGAACAGATAACTAGCAGGATGATGGCAGCTCCATATCCTTTCATCAGTTCAGACTGGTCTGAATACTCCGATGCAATATAATAAATATAAAACGGCAGGGCTTCAAAATTTGAAAAAACCGATTTTGGAATACCTGCTGTGGCGACAACGCCTGTCAACATAATAACTGCTGTATCTTCTGCACATCGTCCGATGGCAAGAACGATTCCACTGACAATATCGGAAAGGGCAGACGGCAGCAATACATAAATAATATTTTCAAGCTGTGTTGAACCAAGGA
>JAOZRF010000436.1 GCA_029940245.1 Desulfobacula sp. | reverse complement strand
AGGCATCAATTCTTTCAGGTTCCCAAAATACTTGGGATACAATCTGCATGTCAATGTCAGGAGAAAAACCATCTGTTTTGCCAGGGCCTTCTATTACATGGTCTAAAAGAGCATGGTCAGCCATCCTCTGGTTGGGATTGAGAATGATAACATTCTTTTTAAAATGCCTGGATAAAGCAGTTTGAAAAAGTTTCCTGCAATACCCAAAATGGGTGCAGCAAAGTGCAGCATATATTTTTCCTTTAGGATTGTGCATCATTGAAACAGCTTGTGAAACATTTGTAATGACCATTTTTGAAACATCGTTGCTAAAAGGATTTCTCTCAATTTTCCCTGCAAGATTTGTGCATCCCTGATTGAAAATTCGGTTGGGATCAATACCCAGGTTAACCAGTTTTTTTTCGTGAGATTTTTCAGCAATGGTTGTGGGTGTACCAAATATAATCACCTGGCTGTCCGGATCAGACACAAGATTTTCATGGATCAATTGAACACCATGATCCACTATGCCTGAAACTTTGGTTTTTGTGTCTCGACTATAAGAAGTAAAAGGATAAATTACTGAAAGGGTATTGCAGGCAATGAGAATCATGTCCGGTTTAAAATTATTCATGGCATTCAAAGCGTTGTTAAAAACCTGGGCCCTTTTATCCATGGTTTTAAAATGATTATACCCCTTGTCCTGTTCAGGCCAGGAATTAAAATAGACCATTGAAACATCCTGCCGGGGCGAGGTTTTTTTCAGCTGTGCTGCAATCCGGGCAAAGACTGACATGCCGCCCAATCCTGAATCAGTCACCAGAATGGTTTTCCTGGAAGGGCTTGTTATTTTTTCCAAAGAGTCCATTAAAATTATCCGAGTATCCGATTGTCTTGTGTTTTTAAAGTCAACCACTCCTTGATAAGCCTTTGTGCCCAGTCAGGGGAAGATTCGAGTTTTCCCTCCACAATACGATTCAAAAAATCTTTCCAAAGATGATAATGCTGCATGGTGGTAAGCCTGTTGCGAAACATTGCAGCGCCTTTTTGAGGCTCAGTCTTTATCTTTTCCATGATCATGGATATTTCATTAAAAAAGCCATTAACGTCATAGTATTTGAGAAATCCATTCCATGCCGCATCAAGTTTTTTGTCATCATTCAAAGGCATTGATATTTCTTTAAATTTGTTCCGGAAAGCTTGAAGACCGGCTCCTTTTAAACAGGATAGCCCAAGATCATGGATCTGATAGGGGACAAGTTCCAGGGAGACAAGATTGCCTTTATTTAAACCCAGGTTCACAAGATAGCCCAGTTTTCTATAGTAAAGGTCTGTTGGTTGATAAAAAACAAAATTGCCCAGGCTGTAAATAATGGGAGTGTTTTTATAAAATTGAATGCCCTGGGGAACATGGGGGTGATGGCCGATAACAATATCCGCACCCGCTCTTACCATCTGTTTAAAAGCCCTGGCAACATAAGGCGGTGGAAAAGGAATATATTCAATTCCACAATGGGAAACGACAATGATGAAGTCCACTTTTGACCGAAGCATTTTAATGGCATCTTCAACTCTGGACAAATCCCAGCCCATGACACCGGGTTTTTCCCCGGCTGAGGTGAGATCTTCTCCTTCGCTGAAATTGATAATGGCAATTTTAATATCATTAACATTTATCACAAGGGGGGTGGCAGCCTCTTTAATGGACATTCCCGCTCCTGTCCATTGAATATTATTATGCTTTAAAACATCCATGGTATCTTCAAAAGCATCAAGTCCGTAATCAAATACATGATTATTTGCCAGGGTGACCACATCAAAGGGGACAGATGTCAAGGCATTGATATGATGTCGTTCACCTTTGAACACAGCACCACTTTTAAAGACAGGCTCGCCTCTGTCACTTAAAGGAGACTCCAGATTTACAATGGACAGATCAGCCGCTCTTAAAATGGCCAAAAGATCGCCATAAACCGATTCCGGACGGGTTTCCATGATATCCTTGAACAAGCGAATGGGTGCCCAGTCACCGGCAATACAAATTTTTGCAGCTGTTTTTCTGGGATTTAAAGCTGTCTGGTCGGCTGCCCAAGTCCCTTTTTTCCAGTCAAATGATGATATTGCCGGCATGTTGCCCCTCCTTTAAAGGCTTCTTATTATCATAAAAAACGATTAACGTATAAGATTATTTATTTTTTTTCTAAAAGTGGCGAATCTTCAAGTCAAATGATGGTTTATATTTGTATTTTTTTTGCCTGGCCAATAGCAGTTGAAGTGTTGATGATGTCTTTAAGGCCTGGGTTCTCCTTAAATAATTGTTGCATGAGTCTGTACGCTTTTACATTGGGAAGGGTATGTTTTAATTCATTTAAAAAGGGCACAATATTGATTCTTTGCATCTTAATTCTTGTCAGCGAACTGCAAGGATACTATCAGAAACTAAAACCCATGTCAAAAATGGGAAAAATCAGCATTCAGTAACAGCCTGTCGAGTATTTTTATCAGAAAAGTAGATTAGCCTTGTGTCTGTTTTTTGGGGGCGGATCAAAAGCTTATCCGGGTTTCAATAAAGAAGATTTTAAACAATTTTTTTCCTCTTTAAACGTCACCATACCCTCCTTAAGAAAGATTCTTACCAGAGATAAATGCATATTTTCACTGCTAATATTTTCATAATACAGGAACATGTTGTCATCGTTGATATGATTGTTGGAAGACAAAGAACCACACATAAACTGGGTAAAAGAATTCCCGTTATATAAATCAGTCGTTTTCATGACTTCCAGTTCGTGGGTATGACCGCAAAAAACATTTTCAATATTATGCTCATGTACAAAATCAATAATGGAAGACGAATTTTTTAAAGGACAC
>JAOZRF010000059.1 GCA_029940245.1 Desulfobacula sp. | reverse complement strand
AGAGTATTTATGGATTTCGAAATGCAAATGTGAAGTTTATCAAGCAGTTCCAGCAAGATTATGAGGCAAAAACATTTTATCTGGTGGAAAATTACAGATCTAGCTATCCGATTATTCAGACCTCAAACGAATTTATTGCCTTGAATGAAAACCGGATGAAAACAGACTGCCCGTGCCGGATCAATGAAAGAAGAAAATCCCATGAACCGGAAGCCTGCAAAACCGAAACCAATGAACTGGTTCAGGTTGTGAAGGTTAAAGATATGGCTTCCCAGGCAGTGTTTGTTGCCCAAAAAATCAAGCAGCTCATGGCAGACAATTCTGACATGAAATTAAGTGACGTCGCAGTGGTTTCCCGCCAGGGAATGGGATATCCGTTTCTGGTTTCCCTCAGGATGGCTCTGGCAAAAGAAGAGATACCATTTTGTTATTCAATTAAAAGCGGTTCAGGGTTTCCATTGTTCAGGATTAGAGAAATCCAGGCGTTTCTCCAATATCTGGAGGATCATAAAAAAGAGAGCAGGACACCCTTTGATCTTAAACAGGAGGTTTTTGATCAATTTAAACAAAAAAACACATGGACACATCAAATTGAGTTGATTCTCGGATCATGGTGCGCTATCAATTCTGATATGGAAATATCCATTGCCCAAGCAAAGGATTTTGCACTTGAAACCCTTTTGGAAGAAAAACGGGATCACAAGATCGGAACCGGTGTTTTTCTGGGCACGGCCCATAGTGTAAAAGGAATGGAATTTCCCTTTGTGTTCATTCTGGACGGTGGGTGGAAACAAACGGATATAGAAGAAGAGAGGCGATTGTATTACGTTGCCATGACACGATCAATAAAGGCTGTTTATGCCTGTCAGATTCAAGACTTTGGAAATCCCCATGTGCGGGTTCTGGAACAAAGTGATTTTACCCATGTTTCAACAACAGAAGCGTCGAGCATCAATGGATTTAATGAAGAATTAACCGTTTCGATAGTCGGGTTGGAAGACCTTTTTCTCTCCTATGCCGGTTTATTCTCAGAGGGCCATAAGATTCATAAGGCGCTTTCGACCCTTAAGTCCATGGAAAAAATCAGTTTAATTGAAAAAAAGAAGCACATTTATATTGAAAACATTCATCATCAAGCCATTGCACGACTTTCGAACAAAGGTGCGGGAAAATGGAATGATCAAACCCAAAATATTTTGCAAGCCAGGGTGCTTGGCATTATACGACGTCAGAAAACAGATGGTGAAGGCTATGACGGCAAACATGAAAAAGTTGAATCATGGGAACTTCCGATTGTTGAGATCCTGCATAAAAAACTGGTCTGATGTGTGTGATAATCAACAGTATCGATACTTTTTATGTGTATGTGAAATAAAGAACGCGTAAGTTTGAGGATACCTATGATTCCATGGAAACTTTTGAGCAGTACGAGAACACCTGATACAAAAAACGAACTGAAACTTTATCAACGGGATGGTGAATATTCCATCCGTTTGCTGAGCTTGTCCCGTCAGTGGTTACATGGAATCAGGACGTGTTGGGAATATTAGCCGATTATCCCCTTAAAGATTCCCGTGCCACCGTGCTCGTTGAAGATGTGGTGCAGGTTATCAAGCGCAATAAATCAGCCTTTGATGCCATTCTTCTCGATGTTGACAATGGTCCCGACGGCTTGACCCAGGAGGGGAATGACGCGCTGTACAGCCTGTCAGGACTGTCCATGATACATCGTGCGTTACGGCCCAGTGGTGTGGTTGCCACCTGGTCAGCGTCACCCGACACAAGTTTCACAAAGAAACTGAAGCAGTCTTCTTTTAATGTCACTGAAAAAAAAGTGAGGGCCAGGGCACAGAAAAAAGGTCCCGTCCACACCATCTGGATAGCCAAAAAATTAATCAACGGGTCTGAGGGGAAAAATTAAACCATGATTGACAATAAAACTGAAAAACTATTTAAACGGCAATTAAAAAAGCAAGTGTTTTCTTTGATGGGGTTTATTGATACTTGTGTTTGTTTCCAAAAGGAGTTGTTCTTATGACAATTGCACAAATCATTAGTTCTGATGGCTATATTCACGCTATTCGGGGGAAAAAGAAAGCCACGGATATAGTGAACGCTCAATTTTATTTTCCCCATGTATCTGACTATATCCAGGGATCTATACGCGAAAAAAAGCCGTTTATCTTTTCTGCCAGAAGCGGCAATGCACAGATCGGTATTAAAATGGATCGCGTATCATCTGATGAAGTTCCTGTTTTAGAAGGTTCCAGGGTCTTTCTTGAAGGTCAGATTCAAAATTTAAATCCATTGCTGAAAAATGTGCTGGAATTATTTAAGAAAGGGGATGAAATCGGGAGGATCGCAATTTTGGATCCCGAACTAAGGATCAATGATGTCCGCCATTACCTGCACAAACGGCTGTTCGTGGGAAGAAAGGTGGATAAAGGCTATTATGATGGATTTGAGATTCATGAAGAAACAGATCCTCATACCGGAAAAACCTGTGACTATATATCCGTTGAGCTGGAGCCTTACCAGTATCTGTTTGAACCAGAAGCCATAAATATATCCAGCATCAATTCAGTAATCAAAAAGGGGCGCAGCGCTTTAAGCAAGATACGCTCAAGAATCCAGATAGATCTGAATAAGAAAAGCTTAAAAAAAAGAGACCTCTTTATCGGGGCCATTAAAATTTCTTTAGGAGATATTATCGGTGTTGTGGATACGATTGTCGAACCTGAAAACAAAAACATAGAACATCTGCCGGCCAGGATACTGGATCCTTTCCGCACGTTCCGCGACAGGCAGGTGGAGCTGTATAATTCTGGAGATCAGGAGATTTCTCTGGCAAAAATCAAGGTAAGAATCCGATTTTTCCGAACGAATAATCCTTTAACCGTTCCTTTGGAAAAAATAAAAATAAAAAACGGATACCGCCTTTATGATTTATTAACCACCTCTGAAATTTACACATTGTTTAATTCAATTGAGAAAGACTCGCTGGGAATAATTTTGAATAAAGGCAATTTTATCCAGATTCCAAGGGCGACGGACTCAAAAGGAGAAGCACAGATAGAAATTATTAAGAACTCCATTTTCAAAAGTACGTTTCGTAAACCCCGGGAATCAAGTCCCGTCAATTTGGGATGCGAGTATGAAAAAACGCTTAAAAAGCTGTCTGCTCTGGGTGGGGTGAACAGCCGAATTTTTATCGGGCATGAATTCCCAACACCGGCGGTCATTGATGCATTACGAAGAAGCGGGCTGCGAACTTTTTTGATTGCGACCCATAATCCCATATTTAAAGATGATTACGTTAAAAAGATGATCAATCTGACCCATACACAACACTCGGGTTGTGAATTTTTAAGATACGATTCCGGGATAGATAAATTATACACATTTTACCATGGCAGTTTTATGGAACCGGACGATAAAGTCCGCTTTGATAAGGTTCGGTACTGGTTTGCGTTTTACGGCTCCCACACCAAGGAAGCAGATAATAAGTTAACCATTGATCTGCTCAAAAGACTTGCGGAAACATTTGGAAATGAAATGGGCATCGTTCACGGCGGAGGGCCCGGCCTGATGAAGGAATCAAATGATATTGCCAGGCAGTATAATATCATGAGTATTGGTGTTGCCATCGACCTGGAAGGTGAAAACCAGCAATCGCTGACAACCTGTGATGGATTGATTAAATACAAAGAAGGCCTTCGCCTGGCCAGACAGGATCATATTCAAAAACTCTCCAATCTGTCGATTATTAACACGGGCGGGTATGGGAGTGCCGAAGAATTGTTCATATCCATCACATCCATGAAACTGCATGAAAATCCTTTAGCACCTGTAATTTTACTGGATCCCAACGGGTTATGGGAAAATGCCCGGCAACAGATCATAAAAATTTCACAGAAAAATTATGGCCCCCAATTTATCCCCAATCTGATTAAACCCTGTCGGAATGCCAAAGAGGCGATTGAAGAACTGTCACAGTTTTTAAGCCATCCGGACAAGTGGTATGAAAACAACAAAATCCCCCTGGAAAATATTGACCAGGCCAGGCTAAAATCAATACGAATCAGAAAAGAGCTGCTGTATCAAGATTTTGTTGAAATTTTTGACAAACCAACTGAGTGACCGGCTAAGGAGGCATTTACTAAAAAAACTCGGGAAATAATTCTTGACACATAGCTGTAATGTATCTATAAGGTATCTAAGTAATAGCTGTAATAATCATGAGAATAGCCACGATATAAGCGAGAATTATTAAGAAAGTATGATTAAATATAACTATTTGAAATATTAAATAAAATTTATAAGACTCACTTCTTATGATAAGATAATTACAAGGAGAAAAAAATGATGAGTGTACCTGATAAAATTCAGACTTGGCAGATGGTCCGTCCGTTTAAAAAGGACAGGGAAACAGGGGAGGTAACTCCGGGTCAACTGAAAAAAACACAGATCGATGTTCCTGAGCTTAAACCTGGAGAGGTGTTGGTTGAAGTGGCTGGTTGCGGTGTCTGCCACACAGATTTGGGCTATTTTTATTATGGTGTCCCCACCGTGAACAAGCCCCCTTTAACTCTTGGCCATGAAATTTCCGGTGTTGTCGTGGCAACGGCAAATGATGCAGCCATATGGAATGGAAAAGAAGTGATCATTCCGGCAGTTATGCCCTGCCGGAAATGTGACCTTTGTAAAACCGGCAGGGGAAACAGGTGTCTGTCCCAGAAAATGCCCGGAAACAGCATGGGGATTTACGGGGGGTTCGCAAGCCATATCCCGGTGCCGGCTATTGATCTTTGTGAAGTGAAAAACCGGGGCAAAATCCCTCTTGAAAAGCTTGCCGTTGTCGCAGATGCGGCCACCACCCCCTTTCAGGCAACCAAACGTGCGAATATTCAAGTGGGGGATAATACCATCGTCATTGGTGTGGGCGGGGTGGGTCAGTACATGGTCCAAATCCTTAAAGCTCTGGGAGCAGCCACAGTTGTTGCCATTGATATCAACCAGGAACGTCTGGACACCATGCTGGGAAACGGTGCTGATTTTGTTGTCAATTCCATGGGCAAGACCGCGAAAGAAATTTCCGGGGAAATCAAAGCCATCAGAAAAGAGAATGGCCTGCCATCAACCGGTTGGAAAATTTTTGAGGTTTCCGGCAGTAAACCCGGACAGGAACTGGGCCTTGCGCTTTTAAGCTTTACCGGGAAAATGGTGGTGGTCGGGTTCGGCCCCCACAAAGTGGAATACTCCATTTCAAGACTTATGGCATTTGATGCGGAATTGATCGGTACCTGGGGATGCCTGCCGGAATACTATCCATCGGTATTAAGCATGATCACCAGTGGCAGAATCAATTTTGAAGAATTTGTTCAAACAAGACCCATGAGTACGATTGTTGAAAGTTTTGACGAAGCCCATAAACAGTCACCAGATCGGAGAATCGTACTGGTACCTGATTTTTAAATAACAAGGAAAGAAAAAAATGAAACTTGAAGGGAAAAAAGCCATTGTCACCGGTGGCAGCAGAGGGATTGGAAGAGCCATTGCCCTTATGTATGCAAAGGAAGGGGCAGATATCCTGGTCAATTATCATTCCAACGATGCTGCTGCAAGGGAAACTGTTGCTGAAATTGAAAAACTGGGGCGCAGAGGTGTTGCAGTGGCTGCGGATGTCGCAAATTATAACAGCGCGCAGAATATGGTGGAAGAATGTGTGAAACAACTGGGGGGTGTAGATATTGTCGTCAACAATGCCGGGGTTTCCAAACCCTCCATGCTGCTGAAGATGAAGGAAGAAGACTGGGATTCCATTATTAATATCCACCTGAAAGCAGCCTTTAATACCACACAGGCCGCAGGTCGCCACATGAAGGAAAAAAAATACGGCAAAATCATTAACGTGATTTCAACGGCTGGTATTTTCGGTACCATCGGCCAGATCAATTATGCTTCAGCAAAGGCGGGTATCATTGGATTTACAAAATCAGCCTCTCGTGAGCTTGGCAGATATGGAATCAATGTAAACGTAATTTGTCCCGGAATTACAAAGACTGAAATGACGGGCAAGCTTCAGTCTGATGAAAAACTGAAAAAAATCTATGAGGGCAGAATTCAGCTGGGCAGATTTGCAGAACCTGAAGAAATTGCTCCTGCATTTGTATTCCTTGCTTCTGATGATGCAAGTTATATCACAGGCCAGGTGCTTGGTGTGGATGGCGGCTATATTGGGTAAAATAGTAAACGAGAAACATTAATAGATAAATATTAAAGGAGATTTTAAATGAGTCTTGAGTGGATGCCAAGAGAAAACAAACCCAAAGATCATTCTTTGCACAGAAACGCTTATTGGGGAACAGAAGCCCCATGTGTCGTGTACGAGAAAAGACCCTTAACAGATCCAAAAGGGAATGTTACTGAAGGACTGTTTGTTTCATGGATTACTTTAAATAACCCAAAACAGTTTAACTCTTATACCACAGACATGGTAAAGGGTGTTATTGCCGGATTTGAAAATGCTTCTCTTGATAGAAGTGTTGTTGCCGTAGTTTTTACGGGCACCGGTCCCTATGCATTCTGCACGGGTGGAAACACAAAAGAATATTCTGAATTCTATTCAAAAAGATGTGATGAATATGGTCAATACATGGAATTGTTCAACCACATGGTAGATTCAATTCTTGCCTGCAAAAAACCGGTTATCTCCCGCGTTAACGGCATGAGAGTTGCCGGTGGCCAGGAAATAGGACTTGCCTGTGACCTTGCCATATCTTCTGATCTTGCTATTTTCGGCCAGGCAGGACCAAGACATGGTTCAGCACCTGCCGGTGGTTCTTCAGATTTCCTTCCCTGGTACTTAAGTGCAGAAGATGCAATGTATAACTGCATATCCTGCGAGATGTGGTCAGCCTATAAAATGAAAGCCAAAGGGATGCTATCCAAGGTTGTTCCTGTTCTAAAAATTGATGGTGAATGGGTCAGAAACCCAACCATTATCACGGATAAATATATTGAAGACGGCGAGATTGTTTATGGCGAATATAAATCAGGACAGGACTTCAAGGATGGCCGGGCGCTTATTAAACAACATCAGGCCAATGCTGATTTTGAACTTCTTGACAAAGAAGTCAACAATCTTATCTGGAAATTTGCCAACCTGTTCCCGGGCTGCCTGATTAAATCCATTGACGGTATCCGTCAGAAAAAGAAATTTTTCTGGGATACAATGAAAAATGATCACAGACATTGGCTTGCAGCCAATATGTCCGGGGAAGCATTTCTTGGATTTGGTGCATTTAATACCAAGAAAATCACGGGCCAGGATACAATCGATTTCATCAAATTCCGCCAGAACATTGCTGATTCCCAGCTATGGAGTGATGAAATGTTTGCTGACGTACTGGGCAAACCCCAAGAATAAGATCGGAAATTAAATTTGATATAAGATCGGAAATAATTGATAAACAAGTTAAAATAATTTATGGTTCAAGGTCTGTTTAAGACTTTGAACCATAAATTTATTTTGGGGTGATAGAATATGGAAAGAGCAATGCTCTGGTTTAAGTGTGCGGCCATGCATGACCCTGTTCGGCCCGTGATAAAAACACAGGCTGTGATCGGCTGGGAAGCAAAGAACCGCCAGGTGGATCTTACCATAGAAGGCCCGTTAAAAGGCGATGAACTGCTGAAACGAATGAATGGCTGGTTTACGGCTGATGTATACAAGGCCATTGAGATTTTTGCACAATTTGGCAAACTTAAGGTTCTGGATGATGTTGACCTGGTTGTGGAAACTGAAAATTTAGAACAAATAAAATCACTTTCAAAAAACCTGGCCGAGGCATTTCAGGAAGAGGCCTGGATCGAGGTAATGCCCCGTAAAAAACTTACTTGACAAATGACAATTTTCTAGTGTTTGAACGAAAACACGAGGTTTTTGGTCAGACATTATCTAATTGATCAAAAGGGGTGAACATGGATGTACAAAATATAATGAAGCAAAGGAAAAGTGTCAGAAATTACCTTGATAAAATCGTATCCCGGGCTGATATTGAAGATGTGATCAGGTGTGCGGGCGCGGCCCCTTCCGCCATTAACCTGCAGCCCTGGGAATATGTTGTGACCTATGGGGAAGAAAAAGACCGGCTGATCCGCCGCCTGAAAAAGGTTCACGCGATGAAACACGTTTCCTGCGGGCCAGGAACAAAAGCCCCTTTGCCGGAAAAAATATCAAATCGAAGCCGTGGTGCATTAAAAGTCATGGAACCTCAGATTTCAAAATTGGATATCCCCTTTAACCAGTTCATTGAACAGGGGAGTTGTTCCTTTTATGGTGCACCTGTGGCCATTATTGTCCTAATGGATAAACTTTTTCCGAAATTACGATATCTGGATGTGGGTTTGTCCGTATCCTATCTCTTGCTTGCGGCCGAGGGAAAGGGCCTTTCGACCTGTCCCATCGGGCTTATCACTGAATATGGTGATGATATTAAGGCTGTCTTAAATATTCCCGAAGAAAAAGAAGTTCTGCTGGCCATAGGTCTGGGATATGCAGATGAAACTGCACCGGAGAATGATTTTAGAACAGATCGGGAACCATTGAAGGAAATTCTGACCTGGTACGAATAATTTAATCAGGAGAAAATCAAGTGATTGTTAGAAATGTAAATGATAAAGAAGTCCTTGAAACCACCTACCGAGCCCATGGGGGTGGTATCGCCCAGATGATTCTTGATCAAAGATTTTTGGAAGAAATAGGTTTTCTGGCAATTGCCAGACTTGAGCCAGGCAAAGAACTTGATTCCCATATTGACCCCATGGAAGAAATTTATTTTGTTTTAAGCGGAACCGGGGTGATGCACGTTGATGATGAAGAACAGCAGGTCAATCCCGGCGATGCCACCTGGATTCCCGTGGGTTCTGCCCACAGCCTTTTCAATAATGGCACGGACCCTTGTGTTATTCTGGTGGTTGCCTCCCCCTGGGATAAATAGGGTTTATGGGGCAATAAAAATCTGATCGTTAAAATGTTCGATCAGATCCAGGGATAGTGCTAAAATCTGTGTTTCACCTTCAAATTCAATTATCAACTCCCCTTTTTCACCCACCACAAGCTTTCCGTGTTTTTCCACAACATCGGCCACAAGTAAGGGCTCAATTGTCCACCAGCCCCGGGTACGCAGTTCTTTGAACTGTTGGGTCATGACCGAAATCATCTGACTTATTCATTTTATCATCCTCAAGTATTTAACGGCTAATTTTCATTAGCAGGGACATGTTTTTTGAAAATACCAATGCATTATCTTTTTTTGAAAATCCGGCTTTTTCAAGTATCCGGTTTTGTAACGCTATCTCCGGGGAATGTGTAAACCATGGCCAGTCCGTTCCAAAAATAATATGCTCAGGCCCATGCACTTTTAAAAGATAAATAAACTCTTTTTCCTCCAGCACGTGGGCCGCATTTGAGGTATCAAAAAAAAGATTGTCCATGGGAGTAAAATTTGTGCTGATTTCCTTAAAAGGCGCTGCCAATCCCCCTATATGTGCCGCAATAAAATTAATTTTGGGGAAATTTTTGATCAACTCAGCTAAAAGAACCGGTGTTGTATTATGTTCATGAAGGCTTCCAAAAAATTTATCGGCCCCGTAAAGGGTATCCAGAATCACAAAGAATCCGGAATTTTGGATTTTATTGAATTCTGCGATTAAATCAAAAAGATCAAAAGTCCTGGGGTCATCTAAAGCAAACTGCTGGGAAAAGGAGCACAACTTGATTCCCTTTATATTTCTTGATCCGAACGTAACAAGCGCTTTTTTGTTTTCCGCATACTCCGGATGAAGTGTGCCTGCCGTAAACAGAATATCCGATTTTCCAACCATCTCATAAAACGAATCATTTACCTTTTTGATCATGTTCGGACTGGGTGGCATCTATTGGGATAAAATGTGCACATTTGCCTGATCCCAGGGAATAAGCTTGCCATTACGCCAAATTTTTCTATTGTCAGACATATTTATTTCCCTTCTTTTTTTTTGAATTACCATTGTCATATTTTGAGATATGATATACTCAGGAAATGATATTATGGAAACAATAAAAATTGCAATTCCAATTGAACAAAGGAGGTAAGGTATGAAAAAAAGTATTTTAAGTATTGCTATTATTTTTCTTTTGACCTCACTGGCCTATGCCGGGGGATACATTTATGAATCTGAACAAGATCATCTGGGAGGCAATATCACACCGGCTGAGGCATATAAGATGGTTCAAAAAAATCCAGACCATACATTTCTGGTGGATTGCCGAACCCAGGCAGAATTTCAGTTTGTTGGCCATCCAAAAAATTCCTATAACATCCCCGTAAAGTTTTTATCGACAAAAGCCGGTAAAAAAGGATATGGAGTACTCACCAATCCCAATTTTGCCCAGGATCTTTTAACCTGCTTCAATCCCGAAACAGATACGCTGATTATTTTTTGCCGTAGCGGCGGCCGAAGCAGTACAGCCTGTAATAAAGCTGTCAAGGCAGGATTTGCCGAAAACAAGGTATTTAATATGATGGGTGGATTTGAGGGCGGAAAAAATAAAAATATGGACAGCATCTATAATGGGAAAAGATGGGCCGGGGGATGGAAACTTGAAGGGCTGCCCTGGACCTATAAAATGAATAAAAAATTTATTTACAAACCTGATATTCAAAGATAGCACTATAGCCCGGTGCAATTTTCATCCTGAACCACGGGTCTCCCTTGACTATCCTGTTTTTCACGGCCGATCCCGGCTTCCCAGATTTCCCTGTGAATGAAAGGGAATCGGGT
>JAOZRF010000435.1 GCA_029940245.1 Desulfobacula sp. | reverse complement strand
AAATCTATATCAAAAATGCAATAATGCAAGCCTGACCCCACTTAAATTTGGTTATTCCGAAAGTTGACAACATTACTCAATATTTTGTACCTGTTCCCTGATCTTTTCAAGCTCTGATTTCAGGTCAACTACAATATGGGATAAAGAAGCTTTTCCAGCCTTTGAACCAATGGTGTTAAATTCCCGGTTAAACTCCTGGATTAAAAAATTAAGTTTCCTTCCTTCGGAATCATCTGAATCAAGGATCTGCCTGAATTGTTTAATATGGCTGTAAAGTCGAACAATTTCTTCTGACACATCACTCTTGTCAGCTATTATGGCTGTTTCCTGGGCAATCCTGACCGGGTCGAGTTTTTCTGTATCCGAGGTCAAAAAGGATATTCTTTCCATGAGCCGTTTCTTATAAATAAGAGGAATTTTTGCAGCATCTTTTTCAATTTGCTTTAAATTATCTTCAATATAATCCATCCTTGCGCTTAAATCCGAATAAAGATTTTTCCCTTCTGCTTTGCGCATGATTCCCAGATTGATACTGGCTGTTTCCAGACAAGGCGCTATGGCATTCCACAAATTTTTTAAATCCCATTGCCGTTTAGAAGCAACAACCACATTTCCGGCAGATAAGATGTCAGACATAGAGATGTCAATCGTTAAATTTAAATCTTCTTTTATCTTTTTTAATGCATGATAATAGGATGCTGCCTTTTCCTCATCCACTTCAAATAATTCCTGGTCTTTTGCATTCTCCTGAATAAATAATTTGATCTCAATTCTTCCCCGGTCATGGATTCTGGTAATAATTTTTTTAATATCCTCTTCAAATACCTGGCAGTATTCCGGGCAAAAAAAGCTTATATCAAGATGTCGTGAATTATAAGAACGGATGGTGACATCTGCGGTTATGGTGTCAAACGTATTTGAAACCTGTGAAAAAGCGGTCATGCTTTTAATCATATTTTTTTCCTTTGCAAAGCCTTTAAATCCAAAAGATATTTATCCCTGACCTTTGATAAAAAAGAAATCATGGCTTCTGACGCATAATCCGGATATGTCCAGTCCAATGTTTTAAAACCATCTTTTTTAGAATACATCAAGGTCAAATCAGCATAAATTTTATGGCCAATATAAATTCTGTGGGAATATTCCTTGCCCGTGGCCAGGATAAATCTTGATGAGACCAGATATCCAGGGTCAATGTTCACTGATCTGTTCTTTTTTTTTGCAAACTGATTTTCAATTTCATTGGTTTTTTCTTTTATCAGGGCAAGTTCATCCTGGGCAATTAAATTTTTAAATACAAAAACCTTTCGAAACAAAGGAGTACCCATCTCTTTGTCATAATAACCAGTGAAATCAAAATCAAGCCATCGGCTTATCATGTCCACTGGGCCAAAAGCCTCTTCCAGCAAAGAGAATACGCTTTCTATCAATGCCTTGTCATTCATGATACAGCCGACCACCAGTTTTGCAGGATCGGGTTTTTTTGGAATACTCATAAATTATAAAGGTTTTGCTTCATCTATGAGCATGATGGGAATATCATCTTTTATCTCATATACAAGACGGCATGTCTTGCATTCAAGCCCGTCCTTTGTTTTATTCAAATGAATCTCGCCTTTACATTTGGGGCAAACCAGTATTTCCAATAGTTCTTCGGAAACTGCCATCATTCTCTCCTTTAATTATTTAATCCTTTAGCTGTCTGCATGGTTTGAAGTTTAAAATACTCTCCTTTTTGAGCCATCAGCTCATCATGGGTACCTTGTTCATTTATGGCCCCGTTTTTCAACAGGATGATTCGCGAGGCATAGTTAATGGTTGAAAGCCTGTGAGCAATAACAAAAGATGTTCTGCCTTTCATCAAATTTTCCAGGGCTTTTTGTACCACTTTTTCAGCCTGTGAGTCCAGCGCTGAAGTTGCTTCATCCAGTATCAGAATCGGTGCATCTTTTATCAGGGCCCGGGCAATACAGAGCCGCTGTTTTTCTCCGCCTGAAAGCCGGGAACCCAATTCACCGATAATGGTATCAAATCCCTTGGGAAAACCCTGTATAAATTCATAGGCATAGGCGGCTTTTGCTGCATTTTCTATTTCAAGATCACTTGCGTCCATCTTGCCATACCGGATATTTTCTTTTACGGATTCATTAAAAAGGATGGGTTCCTGGGTCACAATGGAAATATGATCCCGCAGGGATTTGATGGAAAAATTTTTCAGGTTTTTCCCTGCAATCAGCACCCGGCCTTTTGTAACATCATACAGCCGCGGAACAAGATTGACCAGGCTTGTTTTCCCTCCCCCGCTCATCCCCACAAGGGCCAGCACTTCACCCGGGGCAACCTTTAAATTGATATCAGTTAATGCCGGTGTTTCATTATCATTATAGGAAAAACCAACATGATCAAACTCAATATCAAAACTTTTCCCTTCAAGGATTTCAGGATTTTGAACTTCTGTAATGACAGAAGTTTCCTCCAGGACATCAAATATCCTGGTGGCAGATGCCACCCCTTCCTGGATGGTGTTGTTAAGCTTGGACAATTTTTTTACAGGATCATAGAGCATCATCACTGCCGTGAGAAATGAAAAAAAGGTTCCGGGTGTTGAGGTGCCGTGAATAACCCGAAGACCGCCGAACCAGATAATAAATGCAATGCCAAGACCGCCTAAAAACTCCATGATCGGAGAAGACAGGGCCTTGGCAATGACTTTTTTCATCTCAAGCCTGAAAAGCGTTTGAGTTTTCTTTTTAAAGCGGTTTTTTTCAAAAGCCTGGAGATTAAAGATTTTGATAATCTTGCTGCCGGTAAAGGTTTCATGCAGAAATGAATTCAAATCTGCCATGGTTTCCTGGT
>JAOZRF010000434.1 GCA_029940245.1 Desulfobacula sp. | reverse complement strand
CAACCAGTGTGATTGCCCTGTTTGTTTTTAATGAGGAAATTGAGCTGGTGTTTATCCAGAAAGCAGATGTAAAAGGATATCCCTGGGCCAACCAGATGGCATTTCCAGGCGGGCATAAAGATAAGGCAGATCTTTCAACAAAGGATACCGCATTAAGGGAACTTGCCGAAGAAATGGGCATAAATCGAGAAAACGTTGAGGTTGCCGGTTCTCTTGGTCATTTTCAAACCATAAACAACAAAGATATTGAAGCCTGGGTGGGTATATGGAATCAAAAAGAAGCCATTCGTTATGACAGGTCTGAAATATCCAGAGTGTTTCAGATTCCATTAAAATATTTGATTGATCTGCACAAAGAAAAAGATTTCCACGGACAAACAATACCCAATGTCATGCTCTTGAAATATCCATATAAAGATATTTTGATCTGGGGGGTGACGGCAAAAATTTTGTGGCATCTTATTGAGGCGCTGCTAAAAGATAATTAATTATTTTTTGACCGCCGTTTAACCCTTAAAAATATTTTAATCACCAGAATTAAGCTTAAAAATGCCAGAAATGCCGGGAACCAGACATGTTTCTGAAAATAGGGATTACCGGAACCAACGATAATACCGGCAATGGCAAAGACAAATATAAAAATCATGATGACCATGATCGTCCAGCAGACAAAGTTTGAATCATACCAGGATGTTATGGTTTTTCTAAAGAATGGATTTTGATCTAATTGCATTTATATTTCTATTAAATAAATATTAAAACCACAATATATAGATTTTTTTCTTGACAAACAACAATATGTTGATTAAATATATTGTTAAGCGTGCCGGATAACCTTATTGTACTATTACTAAAAGTGCTGACAAAAGATATGTTAATTTCAATCAGATTTCAAGAGGTGAATACATGTTTGACCAAATTAAAAAACGGGATGGAAGAATAGCAGACTTTGATTCTTCTAAAATCACCCAGGCCATTAAAAAAGCAGGCGAGGCAACGGGTGAATTCAATGAAAGAGAAGCCAGAAAAATGACAATGAAAGTCATCACACTGGCAAGAGACATGCGTCTTGGAACAATCCCTGAAATAGAGGACATACAGGACATAGTAGAAAGAGTCCTTTTGGATTCCCCGTTTTATAAAACTGCCAAAGCCTACATTATTTACCGGGAACAGCACAACCAGATCAGAAAAATTGCCATTAAGGAAAATGTGGGACTTATGGAATCCTATATTCGAAAAATGGACTGGAAAGTCAAAGAAAACAGCAATATGAGTTATTCTCTCCAGGGATTGAACAATTACATATCTTCAGACATTACAGCAGAATACTGGCTCAACAAAATTTATCCGCCACATGTCAGAGATGCCCACTACAGAGGAGATCTTCATATTCATGACTTAAGTCTTTTATCCGTATATTGCGTGGGATGGGATTTACAGGATCTTTTGGCCGAAGGATTTAAAGGGGTGGCTGGAAAAGTGGAATCTTCTCCTCCAAAACATTTCAGGAGTGCTTTGGGTCAGATTGTTAATTTTTTCTATACGCTTCAGGGAGAGGCTGCCGGTGCCCAGGCCATGTCGAATTTTGACACGCTTTTAGCCCCCTTTATTCGAGAAGACAACTTGTCCTATAAAAGTATTAAACAGGCGCTTCAGGAATTTATATTTAACATCAATATTCCCACAAGGGTCGGGTTCCAGACACCATTTACAAATATCACCATGGACCTTATCGTGCCATCCACTTTAAAGGATTCTCCCGTCCTTATCGGTGGTAAATACAAACAAGAAACCTATTCAGAATATCAGGAAGAAATGGATACTCTGAATGCGGCCTTTGCCGAAGTCATGATGGAAGGGGATGCAAAGGGCCGTGTGTTTACCTTCCCCATTCCTACATATAATATTACCAAGGATTTTGACTGGACCAATTCAAAACTGGAAAATATCTGGAAAATGACCGGGAAATATGGAATTCCCTATTTTTCAAATTTTGTTAACTCAGACATGGATCCTGAAGATGCAAGGTCCATGTGTTGCCGATTAAGACTGGACAACAGGGAACTGAGAAAAAGGGGCGGCGGTCTGTTCGGTGCCAATCCTTTGACCGGTTCCATTGGTGTTGTCACTCTGAACCTGCCGAGAATCGGTTATCTTGCAAAGGATGAAACTGATTTTTTTGACCGGATGGATATCCTCATACAAATTGCAGCAGACTCATTGAGCATTAAACGCAAGATTCTTGAAAAATTTACAGAGGGTGATCTTTACCCCTATTCAAAATTTTATTTAAGGAAAATCAAAGAAAGTACGGGTATTTACTGGCGCAACCATTTTTCCACCATTGGCATATTGGGCATGAATGAGGCGTGTCTCAACTTTATGGGAGAAAATATTGCCACACAAAATGGTCAGGATTTTGCAGTAAAGATAATGGATCATATCAGAACCAGGATTGCAAAATTACAAAAAGAAACCGATGAAATATTCAACCTTGAGGCAACTCCGGCCGAAGGCACCACATACCGGTTTGCCAGCATGGACAAGGCCAAATTTGAAAATATCATCTGTGCCAATGAAGAAGAATATAAACAGGGGAAAGATCCTTTTTATACCAATTCCACCCATCTTCCAGTAAACCATACGGATGATATATTTGAAGCCCTGGAACTACAGGACAGACTACAGGTCAAATATACGGGCGGAACTGTCCAGCATCTTTTCCTGGGCGAAGAAGTATCAGACATAGAAATTGTTAAGAATGTAGTGAAAAAAGTGGCCAATTCATTTAAACTGCCATATTTTACATTAACCCCGACATTCAGTGTCTGTCCCTCCCATGGATATATTTCAGG
>JAOZRF010000058.1 GCA_029940245.1 Desulfobacula sp. | reverse complement strand
CCCTTCCATAGGAGGCGATTTTTCAAGTAAAAAATTTTCAATAAAATCCATCTCGTTAAGGGAAAAAACGTCTTCCTTAAAACCAAGACGGGCTGCAAGTTCCTGGAAAATCGTCAATGTGGAACGGCTTTGTCCCACGGGAGGAATTACGGGTCCGGCCATTTGAATATAATTGTGACCATAGGATCGATAAAGATCCGTTACCTCCAGAAAACTGGCTCCCGGCAGAATAATATCCGCGTACCTGATGGTATCGGTCCGGAACATTTCCTGGACAACGACAAACAGATCTTCCCGGGCCAGTCCTTTTAATACCTCCCGGGACTGTGGTGCGACCACGGCCGGGTTGGATAGATAGACATACAGCATTTTGATGGGCGGATTGGTAAGGGTGGTAAGGGCATTGCCCAGTTCGACCATGTTGACGGTCCGGGTGCCGGGAGGGCGAAGATCCGAACGTGTTAAACTCCTCAAATCAGAGGGAGCGCCGCCCAGAGAGCGGGTGATCCCTCCACCCGGTTTATTAAAAGCGCCAACCAGGGCAGGCAAAAGAGCAATGGTCCTCATGGCCATACCGCCTTTAAGCTGGCGGGCCGGCCCCCATCCCGTTCTGATATAGGGTGATCCTGCCCGGCCATACCCCTGGGCCAGACGGACTATCATTTCCCCGGGCACACCACAGATATCGGCTGCCCGGGCCGGCGGGTATTCTTTCGCCCTGATCTTTAATTTTTCAAAGCCGATAGTGTTTTGCGCTATGAAATCGTGATCCATCATATCCTTGTCGATGATCACCTGCATCATGGATAAGGCCAGGGCTGCATCCGTGCCCGGCCTGATCATCAAGTGCACATCGGCCCGCTGAGCTGTCCGGTTGCGGTAGGGGTCAATAACGATTAAGGTGGCTCCGGCCTTTTGAGCCCTGCTGAAATAGGGCCAGGCATGAACGTTGGTGGTCAAAGTGTTGCTGCCCCAGATAATGATGTAATCTGATTGTAACGCTGCCTGGATTTCAGTACTGGGTCCTTTGCCCAGGCTTGCTTCAAACCCGGCAGTAGCGGCCGGACCGCAGATTGTATAGTCCAGATTGCTGGCCCCTAACCGATTAAAAAAAGCGTGTCCCGCGTTACGGTGTACCAGACCCATGTGCCCGCCATAGGAATATGGCAGGATGGCCTCAGGACCGAATTCAGAGGATACGGACCTCATCCGGGAAGCCACTTCATCCAGGGCCTGGTTCCAGCCGATGGGTTCAAATTTGGCGGTACCCTTGGGGCCGATCCGCTTAAGGGGGGTGATGATGCGTTTAGACGAATGGATGTGCTCGGGAAAGTGGGCGGCTTTTTTGCAGATAAAGCCGGCCGTGAAAGGATGATCCGGATCACCCTTAACTTTTACAATCTGACCATTCTCGACCTTGACCAACAGACCACAGGTATCAGGGCAATCCTTGGTGCAAACGGCTCGTTTCCACATCACAACTCCTCCTCAATTCGATAATTTATATACGTCTACCCTGCCCCATAGGATAGCTGTATTGACATTATTTTTCAAATGGTTATTCTGAACTCAATTATTAAAGGAGAACTTTCAATGAAAAATAGTATCACTTCCCCATCTTCCAGGGTAGATTCCATCAGGTCTGCCGTCAGTCTTGATCCGCTCCTGGATTTCTGGGAAAAAAAACTGGTGCCGAAATATACCCACATGGCATCAATATTCTCGGAACTGAAAAACAAAATCAGCCAAATTCCGGAAATAAGAGGTCATGTAAAGGATATTGAAGTCTTTATGAAATATCATGATATCATGATCCCTTTGATGAGTGCCATATTTCCTCCGGCATCTTTTCATACTGATATCATGGGTGCCTTCACCCCCTGTACATTTGAGCCTTTTTTTGTGACTCCTGAATTCCAGCGATTATTTCTCGGCAATAATAATTTTATAAAACCAGACCTTAAGGAAATCGTTGAAGCAGAAAAATCAAAAAAAATGGCGAGTATATATTCTTTGGTGCTGGAACAAATTTATGATTTTAACTGTCAGCGGTTCGATACTATGAATATAAAAAAAATACCCGGAGAAAAAACCGGTCTGGACCGTTACTATAGCTTCACCCCTGATTTTCAATTTGTCCGGATACAGGCGCTGGATTCGCCAAAAAAACTTTCAGAAGATGATCGCGTTATGATCAGCAATCATATCAATGACATTGATGTTTTGAAAAGATACATTGATTTGAATAATTTTGAATTCACCGGCTTTACCATTGTGCGGGCCATGGATGTCACCGAGCCCGAGGTTATTTCAGCTTTTAAAAAAGATCTGATCGAACAGCCTGCCATTTTTTCTTCAGATGGAATGGGACTTTTGGAATCACGGCTTCAGGTTCTTTTCCGACGGCCAGATATAACCCTGGGTATTGGAGCGCTTCATGAAGATCAGGTTATGATCCTTAAAAGTGATTGTCACTCAAATATCAACTGTTTATTTGCCAATTCCCATCATATTCGCCTTAAAGATCTTAAGGGCTCGGTGTGGTTACAAGCCGTGGAAAAAGGATCTGTTTTATATGTGCCGGATCTTGCCGGAAAATCAGATCCGGTTCCTGCAGAACAGCAGGCATTGGCAGCCGGTATCAGATCCATGCTTTTATCTCCTTTGTATTATCAGGGAGAGATTATCGGTCTTATGGAAATATTTACCGGAACTCCAAATAACCTTGGCTCCATAAATACCATGCTGCTGGAACAGGTCACGCCTTTGTTTTCACTGGCTTTGAAAAGAGGGCAGGATGAAATGCAAAAACAGGTCCAGTCAATTATCAAGGAAAAATGTACGGCTGTTCATTCTTCTGTGGAATGGCGTTTTAAAAAAGCTGCTGTTGCCCATATGGAAAGGCTTCATAATGGCAAGCACAACTCAGAGATGGAACCTATTATCTTTAAGGATGTGGTTCCGTTTTACGGGCAATCTGATATAAGGGGATCTTCTCCGGCCCGAAACAAAGGGATCCAGCAGGACCTGACCCAGCAATTGACCCTGGCCCTGGATGTGCTGGAAGCAGGTTCAAAACAAAGGCCCTGGCCGCTATTACGTGAATTCAAATACCGCATTGAAACCCTGATGCAGAATATCTCATCCGGGATATCCTCTGGTGATGAAAATGCCGTGTTTTCACTTCTGAATCATGAAGTGGTGCCTTTTTTTGCTGATCTCACAGGACTTGGATCTGAAGTTGAAAAAAAAATCAAGACCTATTCTGCTGCCCTGGACCCCTCCACAGGCATGCTTTATAATAAAAGGAAAGAATATGAAAATAGTGTGTCCTCCTTAAACAAAGCCCTTTCCAGCTATATAGAACAGGAGGACGGGTTGATTCAGCAGACCTTTCCCCACTATTTTGAAAAACGCCGGACAGACGGAATCGACTATATGATGTATATCGGTGCTTCCATGATGGAACACCAGAAGCTTGCCGGATTCCATATAAAGGATCTGACTCTCTGGCAGCTTATGCTCTCCTGCGGCCTGGCCCGGCACACGGAACAGGTTAAACAGGAGTTAAAGATTCCCCTGGATATCTGCCACCTTATCCTGATCAACCACACCCCGCTTTCAATCCGATTCAGGTTTGACGAAAAACGCTTTGATGTGGACGGAGCCTATGATGTCCGCCATGAAATCATAAAATCCCGCATAGATAAGGCATTGATCAAAGGCTCAGGAGAAAGACTGACCCAGCCCGGCAAAATTGCTGTGGCATATTCCAACCCTTCCGAAGGTAAGGAAATCCAACAGCATATTGATTTTCTCATGAGCCTTGGCAAATTTCATGATGATCTTGAATTTTTAAATCTGGATGATATGCCGGATGTCCGGGGGCTCAAAGCCCTGAGGGTTGGTGTAAACCTGAAATCTGTGGCCGGAGATAATATCATTAAAATGAAAACCGGATAGAAATGGACAAACAAATGGACAAGATATCAACCTCGGGCATCAATATCGTGCCTTCCATGGATGAGGTCACTTCAATCTGCTTGACTGAAATTTTCAACTCCATGGAAGACCATAAAAAACCAGGCTATGCTCGGCTCTCTAATAAATGCCCGCTCAAAAAAATTATCAGGTCTTTATTCAATCACTGTACCAGGTGCCTTTTCCAGGGAAGATTTGTTGCTTTGGTTTGTTTTTGGTTTATTTTCAAATGTCAATCCAATCCTTGCCGGGCTGATATTCACAACATCAATCCTGTCATTGGGCAGGGTTAAATTTCCCGTATTAATATTATAAAAAATCGTGCCGGGTCGTGCCGAAAACAAATCAATAGAGGTAAGGACATTATTTTGATTTAACAGACTGACATCTTTTCGAAGTCCGCGGAAGGTAATAGAAATTTTAGGGTCCTTTGGCTGGGATACCATAAGTTCTGCCGGCATATTTTTAAAATTAACGGGCAAATCAATTTTTTTTTCAAAATTCTGCTGCCCTGCAAGAACCATCCATAGAATAAATACCAATGCAAAAACGCCTGCCTTTATTTTATACCGGCTGGTAAACCAGGATTTGATTTTCCCTTTAATATTTGTATCCACATCTTTTTGAACCAGTACCACATCCTCTATAATAGTGGTCAATTCCTTTTTGTCTGCCACTTTTTTAAACTGCCGATCCCCGGCAAATAATATTTCCCCTCTTTCCTCTGAAATAACCATTACCCAGGCATCGCACTGCTCAGTCAATCCCAGGGCTGCCCTATGCCTTGTCCCATATTTCTGGGGTAGATCCTCCCTTGTAGACAATGGCAGGTAGCAGGATACCTTTAAAATTTTCCCATTGGAAATAAGGATAGCACCATCATGCAAAGGTGATTTCTTTGAAAAAATAGAATTTAATATTTCCGGCAGGGGATCGGATTCCATAAAAATTCCTTTGGTGATTAAATCAAACATCCGGTCTGTTTTTTCAAAAATAATGATTGCACCTATTCTTTTTTCTGCTGCATCAAAAGCCCAGTTGGCAAATCCGGATATCCAGTCATCAGCTGCTGAACCCTGTTTCAACCCAAAGGTTTTCAGGGGATTGAACCGCTCAAGTATCTGCCTGATTTCTTTTTGAAACAGGATAATTAAGAGGATAACAAAAACCTGCCATAAAATCTGGAGCACCCAGGTGGTCAAAAAAAGCCCCCAGGATTTAGCTACAATAAAAATCCCGCTTAAAAGGACAATCCCGATCAGGGCTTTAAAGGCCTTGGTTCCCCAGAACAATATATAGAGTTGATAGGCAACCATGGAAATAAACAAAATATCAATAACATCCGGCAACCCGATATTTGACAATATGGCGAACAAATTCATGATTCTTCTTTCTCCTGTTTAATATTTCGTGTCTGACCGAAACCCTCGTTCAAGCACCATTCACCATTTGCTATTCACCATTTGCTATTCACCATTTGCTATTTGCCATTTGCTATTTGCCATTTACTATTTGCCATTTGCCATTTAAAAATTTTCTACTGATAATTATTCACTTCTTTGTAACCCAAAAACGTTACTTTGTATAGATAAAATCTTTACCTTCCCAAAACAGATCATCAATGCAATAAAGCTTGCCGCGAGTAGCATAAAGCGCTATTATATTTGCATGATAAAATCCTCTAAAAACAAAAAACCTGGCCCCATGCATCCAGAAAAAATCCTTTTAAAAAAGCTCTTAAATCCTGGTAGGTCAGATAGTACAAGCTTACAAAACAAATTATGGTTTGAATAGATATGTATGGATGGACAGGCAACATACTTCATTTAGATTTGACAAAAAAAAGTATTGAGATTGAGAACCCAAGTCTTGATATCTTAAATCAATATGTTGGTGGTAAAGGATTTGGAGGACGTTATTTAAGACAGTGCGCAACTCTTCCCTGGGACCACCCCGACATGGTGATCTGTATATTTGCAGGCCCGCTTTCGGCAAGCATCTCCCCCACATCAGGACGGACTCATATTCTTTCAAAATCTCCCCTTACAGGACTTGTGGGCGATTCATCCGTTGGTGGAAAGCTTGCCACCCGATTAAAGCGGGCCGGCTGGGATGGAATCGTCATCACAGGCAAAAGCAAAACACCTGCTGGCATTACCATAAAAGATAATCTTGTAGAATTTAAAGATGCGAAAGGATTATGGGGACTTGATACCCGGATGGTCCATAAAAAAATCAAACCGGAGAATGCCTCTTTATTATCCATTGGTCCTGCTGCTGAAAATGGTGTGCGATATGCCGGTATTATTGTTGACCAATATTTTGCTGCCGGCAGAAGCGGTCTTGGGCTTTGCCTTGCAGAAAAAAAAATCAAATATCTCCTGGTGGACGGCACAGGACACTGCAAGATAAAAGACCAAAAAAAACTTAAAACAGCAAGAGAAGATATCTTAAGACTGACAGCCGCCTCTCCTGCACTGATGGGCCGGTTTGGCTTTACCTGCCTTGGTACCGGGGCAGTATATGATCTTATGGACAACCGCAGGATGATGCCCACGGATAATTTTTGCCGTACCCGTTTTGAGTCTGCTTCAAAGCTCAATGCAGTCGCCTACACAAAAAGCTATTCGACCCAAAAACATGGGTGCCTGGGATGTCATATACTCTGCAAAAAGATAGGAACAGATAACAAAGCCTCCATTGCCATGCCGGAGTTTGAGACCATGTCCCATTTTACAGCCTTAATCGGCTGCATGGATACCAAGCTTGTCGTAAAAGCCAATGAACTATGCAATCATTCTGGCATGGATACCATATCAGCCGCTTCCACCCTGGCTTGCAGGCGTGAAATAACCGGGCTTGATTATACCTTTGAAACCGTTTTATCCCTTTTGGAGGATATTGCTTTTGGAAGGGGTGAAGGAAAACTCCTTGCCCTTGGTGCGAAACAATATGCTGAAAAAATGGGCAGGCCTCAAGCTGCCATGGCTGTCAAAGGAATGGAACTTCCGGCCTATGATCCCCGGGGGGCTTATGGAATGGCATTGGGGTATGCCCTTTCAACCCGGGGTGGCTGTCATTTGCGTGCCTACCCGATAAGCCATGAAATATTCAGGAAACCCGTGGCAACGGATCGTTTCTCTTTCAGCGGCAAGGCCAGGATCATAAAGATTGCTGAAGACCTGAATGCCATTGTGGATTCACTTATTGCCTGCAAATTTACTTTTTTTGCAGCCGGCCTGGAAGAGTACGCCAGTGTCTATGAAGCTGTTACGGGAATTGAAACCAATGCCCAGGATCTGTTACAAAAAGGTGAACGCATCTATTATAACGAACACATCATAAATGCATTAAACGGATTCAGCGCAAAAGATGACGACCTTCCGGATCGATTTTTCACAGAGGCTGGATCAAGCGGTAATAATATTTTCATCCCTCCCATTAACAGGAATGAGTTTCTGGATGCCAGAAAAAAATATTATAAAGTCCGGGGGTTAAACGCAAACGGGCTTCCCGGAAAAGAAAAAGCACAAACACTTGGACTTCTATGGAACAACTTGTAAATAAATATTCAGATAAACTGGTTCAAGCAAAACTAGGGGATACTTTCGGCCTGTCACAACCCTTGATCGGAGGACTGGATGATACCCTTGTCTGGAACCGCAAGGCAGATGAAATCCCTCTTTTGGAAAATGTTTTTAAAGGGCTGAATATCAATTCCCTGGTTTTTTTAAGACCCAAAGAACCCTATAGCAGCCTGATAGGCTTTCTGGCAGGAACAGCTCTTAAATCCTTTGGATTGATTCAGCCAAAAGATTGTGAAACAAGAACTTTTCTCCATGATCTTCCTGTAATCAACGAATTTTGTCCGGACAAAATCATTCATGCTTTAAAAAAGAGAAAAAGCGTGATCATTGCACCTCCAAAAAACAATAAAAATTTCAAGGGTCCTGCGATTATCGCCCACGGCATGGTCAGCCCTGAACAGGGATTTATAACCATAAGCTCGGTCTGCTTTGCAAGCTTTATCAAGTTTTTCACCGACTATCTGGAAGCACTTCAACATGGTATCGCCACAACGGAGGAGCATTGTCTGTTTGATGCTGTCATCCCTTTTTTAAACCCCATACAAACAGTATTGCCAAAATTCATTTCTTCTCCTTTCCCTGATGAAACAATAGTTTATTCTGCCATTATTGAGGCAGGCAAAAAAACCGTTGAATATGGACTTGTGGATTCTTTTTTCGGCAATATCTCCTATTTCTGGAATGGAACTCTTTATATCAGCCAGACAGGCAGTTCTCTGGATGAACTTTGTGGGTGTATTGATCCTGTTCCCATGGACAACTCCACCAGTGCCGGGATTACCGCTTCAAGTGAACTTTGTGCCCATACTGAAACCATCACTCGCACGAGTTGCAGAGCCATCCTCCACGGCCACCCCAAATTCAGTGTTATTTTATCCATGGATTGTGATCCGCTTGAAAAAGCAGCCTGTCATTTTAAAGAACAATGCCACATCAGATGCCCCAAAAAACGATTTGTGGGCTGCACCCCCATTGTGCCGGGTGAAGTCGGCACAGGTCCTTTCGGGCTTTGCAACACCCTGCCCCCGGCACTTACACAGGCAAACTCTGCCATTGTTTATGGTCATGGCCTGTTTACGATTGGAAAAAATAATTTTTCTGATGCGTTTAAAACAATGCTGGAAGTTGAAACTCTTTGCTATAATACCTATTTTGAAAAAATACGTGTTTTAAGAAAAACCTTTTAGGAAATATCAGCCCAAAAATAAAATGACCCATGCGCTGGTGCGTCACCTCTAATACATGGCTTCAATCAAATCTTTAAACGCCTCATTAACAAATTTTCGCTTGATTTTCATGGTGGGGGTCACTTCACCATCTTCTTCGTAAAGCCGCTTGGGAAGAATAGTGAATTTTCTGATATTTTCAACCCTTGCAAGGGTTTCATTGACCTTTTTTACTTCCCGGTCAATAAGGGCAATCACCTGTTCGTCACAGGTTAAATCTTTATAGGTTGAAAACTGAATCTTGTTATCCTGGGCAAATTTCATCACATTATCCTCATCAATCATAATAAGGCAGGATAGAAATTTGCGCCTGTCCCCGATCACAACGGTATCATTGATGTAGATACTGGCCTTGAGTTTATTCTCAATATACTGGGGGGTGATGTTTTTACCGCCGGCTGTGACAATAATATCTTTTTTCCGGTCGGTTATTTTTAAAAACCCGTCTGCATCAATCTCACCCACATCTCCTGTATACAGCCAGCCATCAACTATGGTTTCAGCAGTAGCATCATCACTTTTATAATATCCTTTGAACACTCCAGGAGACTTGACCAGAAGTTCACCATCTTGCGCAATTTTCATTTCTATTCCGTTTAATGCTCTTCCCACGGTCCCGAATTTGGTCTTATCCTCTGGAGAAAGGGTGGTGACACCTGTCCCCTCTGTCTGGCCATACCCTTCAATAAGGTTCATTCCAATGGACTGGAAAAACCGCAACACATCTTTTGAGATAGGGGCAGCTCCTGAAATAGCCACCCGGATATTTTCAAATCCAAGCCTTTCCTTCAGCTTTCTGAAAATCGTAACCCAGGCAATAAAAAACAAAAATTTATGAAAAAAGCCAACGGGCTTGAAATTCATCACAAGATCAGCCCGTTTTTTGCCTATTTTCAAGGCAGCATTAAAAACAACCCGCTTGAACCAGGTGGCATCTGCCATTTTAATCATGATATTGGAATAATACTTTTCCCAAATCCTTGGAACAGCATATCCAATGGTTGGCGACACTTCCATCATATTCTGCATGACCGTATCAGGCTTTTCCACAAAATTGACGGTATAGGCAAATTTAATATGGATAAAAACAGTAAAAAGCCGTTCAAAAATATGACATAGGGGCAGAAAAGACAAGACATTATCTTCTTTATTAACCCTGATACTTCCTTCAACAGCGCCGGCCATCCATGTCACATTTTTATGGGTGAGCATGGCACCTTTGGGCGGACCTGTTGTACCCGAGGTATATATGAGCACTGCAAGATCATCCGCAGTGACCTTGGCCTGCCTGTCTTCAAAAAGTGACGGATGCTCTTCAATGGCTTTGCTGCCTTTTTCAAGCAGTTGATCAAAGGTCATCACCATGGGATCTGTAAATGCGGCAAGTCCCTTTGTGTCCCAGACAATGACCTTTTTTAAAAGCGGTGCATTGTCTCTGAACAGCAGCCATTTGTCCAGTTGTTCTTCATTTTCCACAAATAAAAACCCGGCATCACAATGATTGACCACATACTCTACCTGCTGCCAGGCATTGGTGGCATAAACCCCGACGGAAACCCCTCCCACGCATTGAATCCCCATATCAGCCATAACCCATTCAATACTGTTATCGCCAAGAATACAGGCTGCATCGCCCTTTGTAAATCCCATGGATACAAGAGCGCATCCAACCTTTTTAGCCCTGTCATAATATTGCTGCCAGGTAATATCATGCCAGAGCCCCAGTTCTTTTGTTCTCAATGCAACCTTTGAAGCATTTTGAACAACAGTATTGTTAAATACCTGGGGAATTGTCTCAAATAGGGGCTCTGTCTTTTTCATCGCCATGCTTTCTTTCTTTTCCATCGCTGGTAGCCTTTGGCTGATGTCTCGGATTTGATGCCAAGATAAAACTCTTTGACATCCTTATCTGCCATTAAATCTTTTGAATTGCCTTTCATTACAAACCGGCCGTTTTCAAGGATCAAACCCGTGGAAGATATGGAAAGGGCCATATTGGCATTCTGCTCCACCAGAAGGATGGTGGTACCTTTGACATTTATCGCCTTGATAATGGAAAAA
>JAOZRF010000057.1 GCA_029940245.1 Desulfobacula sp. | reverse complement strand
TATAAAATTTTAAAAATATACACGGAAACGATTGAAGAAGAACTTGAAGAAATGTATCTTGAAGAAATTGGTCAAGACATACATCAATTAAAGCAAGCACAGAAACAATATTTAGAACGCGATGAACAATTATCCGTGTTTGGTATGGATTCCTTTGAACTAATAGGCAAAAGCAAAGCACTTGATTACCTTCACAGTTTAGCTCAACGAAAAATCAATGAAATTGAAAAGACTCAAACCGACTCGGATTGAACAAACAACTGCGAAAATATTGTTTAATTTTGAGCCTTACAAAAAGTCGCAACATAACCATATCAGCTAAAGCGGACCATTCAATTATATTTCCTGACAATCTTAATTAACAGTGTTCTTTCAGATTAAAGTGTATATATAAAAATCTATTTTAACAAAATCACCCATTCATTTTTATAGGATATTAAATTGAAGCGGTCCATTCTGAATAATAGTTTAATTTTTTCAGTATTCAAAAAAGACCCCGGACTATCCTTTGATAGTTCGTATTCATAAAAGCAATCCGGCTCATCTTTTTGGAGCAAATCACCATTTAGCGGAAATGCCAAGATTGGCATTTCCGCTAAATAGAACATAAGGTATTGCAGCTTACACGAAAGTAAGGGTGACAAGAGCCGGTGGCCCATAAGTCTGAAAATTTTTCAATAGAGTTGAGGTCACCCTGTAGTGCAGGTCTGCTCACCTTGCAACGAACGGATTGCCTGGGATTTTTGTAAAAGATCTAAAAAGCCTGGAATGTCAAAACGGCGGACTGTTTGAGGACATACTTGCCCGCAGTTTCCGCCGTTTAATGGAAGGCCTTTTTTGATCTTTAAAAAATCGTTCAGGCACTAGAGAGTGTGAGGTGAGCAGGCCGGAACGGGTTATAGATAGAGGATACTTTCATTTTATATCTGGGATGCTGAGTCCTGTGAAGATTTGTCTGCCATTGAATTCATTGAGTCAACCATAGAAATCATTGATGTGGAAATGGGCAAAGAGCCTGAGTATTTGACTATAGGCAAAACACCCCTTGAAAGGGTAGAAAAGTGATGCCCATAGGATACCAGGCATTGGGAACTTCAAAAAAATAATTTTCATTAACGGCTGACGGGATTTCAAGACCCGGTAATGGTTCCGGCCGCAAGGTCAAGGCGGATTACGGCTGCTTTGTAATCATGGATTGCTTTGAGGTGATGGGTCAGGCTTTGCTGAACCATGACCTCTGCGTCCAGAAGATCCGTAATTGTAAACAGGCCGTTTTGATACCGGTTTCTTACGATACGCAGGGATTCTTGAGACTGGCCAATGGCGGCCTGAACCACCTGGATGCGGTCCCAGGCACTCCGGGCATTGAAAAAAGCCTGGCGGGTCTCTCCGCAGACCTGCTGTTCCAGGCCCAGGATCATGGCTTGTGTTTGTTTTAAATTGATCTCGGCTTCCCGTATTTTTGCCGATATTCGTCCTCCCGTAAACAGCGGCACTGACACAATAGCACCGATGGTGTAATTGGATCCTGTATCCTGGAAATTTTCTGAGTTGATTTCATAATTTCCTGAAAGACTGACGGATGGATTTCGCAAGGCCCTGGATTTTTCTATTTCTTTTTGGGCAATTTTTTTTTGAGAAGCAAGTTGTTTTAATTCCGGTCGATTGGAAAAGGCTGTGCTGATCCAGGAATCCAGGTTTTTGCTGATGGGATCTCCTGGTTCCAAAGGAGATGTCAGAGTGAACTTTTGGTCTCCGCCAACACCCATGGCCACGGTGAGATTGCATTTGGCAATGTCTGTCTGGCTTTGAGCCTCGACTAGCTGCTGCTCCAGATCGGCAATGTGGACCTGAGCTCGAAGCAGATCGCTTTTTGCCACAAATCCGCCATTATACCTGGATTGTATCAGTTTCAGGTGGGAATGGGCGGTTTCAAGGATTTGGCCCAGGACCTTCTGGTTTTCCAGGACAAGCAGAACCCGGATATAAGCGGTTATTGTTCCGGCAGTGACCTGCTGCCTTGTCCGATCCGCGGAAAAGATCGCTACCTCCTTATTGAGTAGCGCCTGCTGCAGGCCGTACCAGGTCTGACCGCTGTCATAAACCGGCCAGGTTACGGAAAAAACCGATGCATAGTTGTTTAGGCCGTCAGGATCATTGAGCCGGTTTGGATCAAAATCTATCTGGGTAATGGATTGCTGGTTGAGACGGGTTCCAAAGGCCCACATGGGGTTGGTGGTGTGATTGAATTGCTCGGAAACCTGAACCTGGGGCATTGCCCCGGATCGGGCCTGGATGATTTTTTCCTGACTTGAAAGGGTCTGGTATCTGGCTGCCTGAAGCCGGGGATTATTGTGAATAGCCAAATCCACAGCCCTGGAAAGTGTAAGGTCCTCTGCCAGGCCACAAAACGGGACAGCCAGAAACCATAAGGTAAAAATACATCCATACAAAGTGCTTAAAAATTCTTTTTTCAATGGTCCTATCATTTATCTCTCCTCATTCAATGGGTTGTATCAGCCATTGGCACGTTCTTTTTTTGATGCTTGTCTTCCCAGCGTTTGTCCATGAAATACAGCACAGGCACCGTCATTCTGGAGAACAGCAGTGAGGCAACTTCTCCGGCCATCAAAGATATGGCAAGACCCTGGAAAATAGGATCAAACAGGATGACCGAAGCCCCGACAACCACAGCAGCAGCCGTCAGCATCATGGGACGGAACCTTACTGCTCCGGCATCAATAACTGCCTCATCCAATGGCATGCCCTGGGCAATCCTTAACTCAATAAAATCCACCAGGATAATGGAGTTTCTGACCACTATCCCAGCTCCGGCAATGAAGCCGATCATGGATGTGGCCGTAAAAAAGGCATGCATGGCCCAGTGGGCAGGCAGAATTCCGATCAGAGAAAAGGGAATGGCCACCATGATTACAAAGGGCGTTGAAAAGGACTGGAACCATCCCACTACAAGGACAAAAATCAGGATCAGCACCACGCCAAAGGCCAGGCCCAGATCCCGGAACACCTCATAGGTGATATGCCATTCCCCGTCCCATTTCATGGCAAGATGCCGGTCGGTTTCAGGCAGGGCAGCCGTGTGCTGGACAATGCCATAGCCCTGGGCCGTAGTAATAGCGTCGATTTTTTTCCACATCTCCAGGATGGCATAGACCGGGCTTTCCTTTGCCCCAGCCACATCCCCGGTGACATAGATGACAGGCATCAGATTTTTATGATAGATGCTTCTATCCAGTTCTGTCTGGCGGACATGAAGCAGGGAGGCCAAATCCACCAGGCTGCCGTCCACATCCGGGATCTTGACAGCCCCGAGCCGGTCCACCCCGGCCCTGGTGGCCAGTGCCGGCTGGAGCACAATGGGGACATCCTCCCTTTCCAGGGGCTGGTGAAGCAGACCGGCTTTTTGTCCTTCCAGGACAATCTTGAGTGTCCGGGCTATCCTGCCGACGCTGATACCATGCAGGGCAGCCTTTTCCTGGTCAATATCCAGCTGGTACCGGATCTGTTCATCTTCCATGTACCAGTCTATATCCACCACCCCTTCTGTGGTTTCAAAAATATCCCGTATTTTGAGGGCCAGTTCTTTCTGTTGTTCATAGTCCGGCCCGTAAATTTCAGCCACCAGGGTTGACAATACTGGCGGCCCAGGCGGAACCTCAGCAATCTTTACACTTGCTCCATAGCTGTCGGCAATAGTTTTCAAGGCCGGTCTCACTCGTTTGGCAATTTCATGGCTCTGCTGTTTACGTTTATCCTTGCCGGCCAGGTTGACCTGGATATCAGCCATGTTTGGACCCCGTCTCAGGTCATAATGACGGACCAGGCCGTTGAAATTATAGGGTCCGGCTGTTCCTGCGTGGATCTGATAATCCACAACCTCATTAACGGTTGAAAGATATTCTCCCATTTCCATTGCAGCCGAGGCTGTCTCTTCAAGGGTGGCAGTCTCGGGCATGTCCAGGATCACCTGGAATTCACTCTTGTTGTCAAAAGGCAGCATCTTTACCCGGACCAGCCCCACGGCAACCATGGCACAGGACAAAACAAGCAGGCCTGTCACGAGGAGCAGGAAGCCCCATCGAAAGACAGGCTTGTGAAGCAGGGGATTCATGATTTTCCGATAAAGCCTTATGGACCAGTCTTCCTTTTGATGATCCCCATGGCTCCCTTTTTCAGCCTTTATCATGCGCACCGATGCCCATGGTGTTACGATAAAGGCCACTAAAAGGGAGAAAAACATGGCTGCTGAAGCGCCCATGGGTATGGGACGCATGTAGGGGCCCATGAGACCTCCCACAAAGGCCATGGGCAGAATCGCGGCAATGACGGCAAGTGTGGCAAGAATAGTGGGATTGCCCACTTCATCCACAGCTTCGATAGCCACCTTGAATTTGGACCGGCCCTTATTTTCCTCCAATCTGTAATGACGAACCACGTTTTCCACTACCACTATGGCGTCATCCACAAGGATACCAATGGAAAAAATCAGGGCAAACAGGGTGATACGGTTCAGGGTATAGCCGTACAGGTAAAAAGTCGTCAGGGACAGGGCCAGGGTTACGGGAATGGCAAAGGCCACAACCCCGGATTCCCTGTGGCCCAGGGTAAACCAGATAAGAATGGTGACGGACACAACGGCAATGAGCATGTGAAACAGCAGTTCATTGGATTTTTCCCTGGCTGTTTCACCATAGTGTCGGGTAATTGTCATGTGAACATTGTCCGGGATAATCCTCCCTTTGGCATCCTTGACCCTTTCCAATACCTTTTCCGCTACACTGATGGCATTGGTGCCTTTGCGCTTGGCCACGGTCAGGGTGACGGCGGGCCAGACACCTTTGGAGGTATCCATGGTATGTATCTGTTTTTCACTGGCTGCAGGGCCCGTGCCGAAAAAGACATATTGCAAAGGATCTGATGGTCCGTCTACAATTTCGGCCACGTCCCGCAAATACACGGGTCGCCCCTTGTAGACATTGATCACAACCCGGCCCACATCCTCAGCATCCTTAAGAAGACCACCTGTATGGATTACAATCTGGCCCTGCCTGGACGGAAAATTCCCTGAATCAGATGCCTGATTGGCAGCTGCCACAAGGCCTGTCACCTGTTGCATGTCCAGGCCGTATGCTGCCAGACGGATGGGGTCCAGCCGCACATTCACCTGCCGCGCCTCCCCGCCGATGATGGTGGTGATGGAGACATTGGGTTCCTGCTTGACCCGGTCCTCCACCTCGGAAACCAGCCGCCTGAGCAGGTAATGGTCAACCTCTTCGCTCCAGAAGGTCAGGGCCAGGATGGGGACGTCGTCAATATATCTGGGCTTGATCAGCGGCTGGCTCACCCCCGAGGGAATCCGGTCATAATTTGCCATGAGTTTTGATTGAAGCCGGACAATGGCAGATTCCTGGTCCTGTCCCACCAGGAAACGGACCACAACCATGGACATGCCGGGCATGGATGTAGAATAAATGTATTCAACGCCGGGGATCTCCCAGAGCAGTTTTTCCATGGGTTTGGTGACTCGCTGCTCCACCTCTTTGGCATTGGCTCCGGGCATCTGGACAAACACGTCTATCATGGGAACGATGATTTGTGGTTCTTCTTCTCTGGGCAGGGCAATAATTGCTGCAATACCCAGGAGGATAGATGCAATGATAATCAACGGGGTCAGTTTGGAATTAATGAAAAACGAGGCAATTTTCCCGGCCGGTCCCAATTTGATGGTCATGATGCATCCTCAACTTTTATTCCATCCTTTAATTCCACAGGAGGAGATACAACATACCGGGTCCCGGGTTTCATCCCTGAAATGATTTCAATCTGATCCCCAAAATGCCTGCCCGTTCTCATGAGACGGAACCGGGCAATGCGAGCATCATCTACCAGGAAATAACCCGTGAGCTGTCCCTGGACCACCTGGGCTGATTCAGGAATCAACAGCATGCCGCCTTCGCCTACCGGGATGCTGGCCCTGGCAAACATGCCTGAGCGGAGCAATACATTTTCCGGAAGAATGACCTTGACCGTAAAGGAGCGGCTTCTCTGATCTGCCATGGGAACAATGGTTTTTATCATGCCAGTAATCAGTGGAGAATCCTTCTGGCCCGGAATGCTGACATCCATGGACTGGCCGATGTGTACGGTCTGGATATGATGTTCCGGAAGCACCAGTTCAGCCTGGAATCCCCCTGTTTTTTCCAGAGTGAGTAACAGACTTCCCGGCGATGCCAGGTCGCCGACATTAATCATTTTGGCTGCCACGATTCCATCATAGGGGGCACGAATCATTGCATCTTTTTTTGAAATGCTGGCCCCGGAAACAGTGGCCTGGGCCTGCTGAATTCGAGACCGGGCAGCTGCCACCATGGCTTCAGCCTGTGACAGGGCGGCCTGGGCCTGGCGATGCCGGGCTTCAATTTCTTCAAATTCCTGTCGGGTTGCAGATTCTTCATTAAACAGCTTCTGATAGCGTTTGTAGGTGGCTTGAGCAAGTTCAGCCCCTGCACGGGCCGCATCCCTGGCAGAGATGGCAGCGGCCTCAGCCTTTCTTGCTTCGGACAGGCCGGCTTCGCTCTGACGCAGATCTGCGGCAACCTGGCGTTCATCCAGGATAACCAGGATATCCCCTTTCTTGACGATGTCCCCCTCTTTGACATTTACCGCCTTGACAGTTCCCATGATTTTTCCGGACAGGGTGGTGGAATTCTGGGCCGTTATGGTCCCAACGGCCTCGTAAACAAAGGCTTGATTGCTGATGGCTGCCACAGCCGTGGCCGCTTTGATGGATGCGGGCGGGCCTGTCCCCGTAGTGCCGGGTTCAATTTTTTCATTGCAGCCTGTGAAAAAACAGATGATTCCCAATAAGATCCATATTCTGCACAGTGATTTTATAATCATTGTTTTCTCCTTACCCAAGTGGTTGTTTTTTATCATCTGATGAATATTCAAATTTATCTGCATTCCTGCAACATTCCTAAGGCCGCTACAAAACTTTTTATTATGATCTATTTTATCTTGCTATTTGTCAATGTTTTTGCATTGGTTTTGCATTGGTTCTGACACTTCCCGGCCTGTTGCAGTGCGATCTGCGTCCTTTTTGCCCTTCATTTTTTTTTATTTGACAACTGAAAACCAGTCCTTAGTTTTGGCTGTATTTATTTTTTAATAAAAAGGAGAAAAATATGCCTGATTTAACAGCAATTATTGAAACAAGCAAAGGCCCTATCAATATAAAGCTATTTGCTGACCAGACCCCCATTACCTGTGGTAATTTTGCAAATCTTGCAAAAAGGGAATATTATAATGGCCTTAAATTTCATCGTGTTATTCCAGATTTCATGATTCAGGGCGGGTGCCCTTACGGGAATGGAATGGGTGGGCCTGGTTATGAATTTAAGGATGAATGCAAAACAGATCTGAAACATGACAAACCCGGCATTCTTTCCATGGCCAATGCAGGTCCTGGAACAAACGGCAGTCAGTTTTTTATTACCCATTGCCCGACTCCCCATCTTAACGGTATGCATACTGTTTTTGGCGTGGTGGAAAGCGATGAAGACCAGAAAGTTGTGGACAGTATTGTCCAGGGCGATATTATTGAAAAAATCACCATTAAAGGGAATTCAGGTGCATTGTTTAAAAAGGTGAAATCCAACCTGGACGAATGGAATAAAACCTTGAACAAACAATTTCCCAAACTGCCCAAAGCATAAAAAATTTTGCTAAATATCAATAGAATAAAATCATAATAAAGGCTGGGACAGTTTTTTTTGTTTCGGCCTTTATTTTCCCCAATATTTTCTTTAACCAGCCAATTTATTGAACCTGGAAATCGTTTATGCTAATCTAATTTTGTTTTTTCCAAGGTGTAGATTTTTTTTGATAAATTTTAAGACCCTTTTAGGATAGATAATTGTTTTTTGTCAAGAAATACGAAAAAAAATTTAAAAAAGATATCCATATCTGGCGACGGACAATGCAAATACTTGTCGCTGTTTTTTTTATCCTGCTTCCCATACTGAACAATAATGGCTTCAGCTTTATCTGGGGGAATTTTTTAAACATACATGTGGGCAGTCTGACATTTTCAGACCCTCTCGCCGTTTTTCAGGTGATCATTCAAAATCAGTATCTGCCAATAAGACTTTTGATCAGTGCCGGCATGGTTTTGACTATTGCCTTTTTTCTGGGCACTGTTTTCTGCTCCTGGATTTGTCCTTTTGGATTGTTATCAGAACTGATGAATAGACTGGCCTGCCAGGTCCGACCCAAAAAAAATATCAATACTAAAACCCTGGAAAGTGCCGTTTTTGTGAAGGTGGCGACCTTTTGCGCCGGTTTTTTTGTGGTTTGGGCGTTTTTCAGCAGACCGGTATTAAACCAGGTGTCCCTGCCGTTCCAATATTCCAATATTTTTCAATACATTTTTAATCAAAAATATATGTCTATTGTGACTTGGATTATCGGAGCCATTCTCGTGGTAGAATTTATATTTCGCACACGGATATGGTGTCGATGGATTTGTCCGCAATCAGTTCTTATTGGGCTTGTCAAGCTGTTAAATCCTTTTCGGCTTAAAATTATTTTTAACGAAAAAAACTGTATTTCAAGCAAGGTGCCGGCTCCATGCCGGAAAGCCTGTTCCCTTGGCCTGGACCCCAGGCATTTGAATGTCATGAACGATGTACAATGTACCAATTGCGGCGATTGTGTGGATGCCTGTAGAAAAACGGGCAGGGCGCTTGGTTTCAGTTTTGGGAAACAACAAAACCATTGAATTTTATTTTAACAGCAAGTGTGAAATAAAATGATAAATGGTTTTTGAGCCTGTATCATTTTATCATGACCGTCGATTTTGTATCAAAGATCCCCAGGTATACAAAACCACGCCCATCCAGATGAATCCAAAGGTGATCAAATTGTGGCGGGTAAAGTCTTCCTTATAAATAAATACACCCAGTATAAACGCAATGGAAGGGGCCAGATATTGCAGGATACCGATGGTGGACAGGTTAAGTCTTTTTGCTGCTGCTGCAAACCAGAGCAGGGGAAGGCTGGTTACCACACCTGCACCGATCATCCAAAGGGTCAATATTAAATCATTGATAAAGTAGGAGCCAACCCAAATCATTCTAAACAGGATATAAAAAAGCGCCGGGACAAACAAAACCATGGTCTCAACTAACAGGCCCGGGATGGGGGCGGTCTGTATTTTTTTTCTGCAATAGCCGTAAAAGGCAAATGTGGTTGCCAGGGTCAAGGCAAAGAGGGGCAGGTCACCATAGGCAATAAGAGAATAAACTACACCGATCGTGGCAAAAAACACTGCGATACGTTGTAGCCGGCCAAAAGTTTCGTTCAGGAGAAAATAGCCTATCAATACATTAAACATTGGATTGATATAATACCCGAGACTGGTTTCCACCACCCGGCCTGAGTTGACTGCCCAGATATAGACAAACCAGTTAAGTCCTATCAAAAATCCGCTTAGAATAAGGCCTTTGAATTTTGCCGGTGTTTTAACAATATCTTCCACTTCTCCCCACCTTTTCTGGAAAGAAATAATTATGGTAAGAAAAATGCAGGACCAGACAATTCTATGGCAAAGGATTTCAAGGGGACTGATCTTCTGCATCTGTTTCCAATAGGCCGGTAAAAATCCCCAGGCTGTAAAAGCTGCAACGGCAAACAAAACTCCGGAAATTCGTTGATTCATATATTCTCTCAAATAAAAGATATCAGTGTAGCACCATAGAATGTATTGGCAACTTAAAAATGAAATTTTGTCAAATTGATCTAAACTTTAGATATATGCATTACTCAAATGCTTCAGGACAGGTTACAAATTCATCCAACAGATCTTTCAAAAATGTATAAGCGGCCCGATAAGGCAATTGTTTATCAATCGTTTTCTATAATCCCAAGTCTTCATGTATTATTACAACTTTGATCCTCTTTTTGGGAAAGGAGTTTTGTGTGATCGTCCATGTATTACAAATTCTGTCGCTGCTTTTACATTTGGAACAGACTCCGGTTTTGATACATGGTGTTTTCATATCAAGGCGCATGACATTCGCAGGTGCAACATAATCTTTAATCCGATCCATTGCGGATTCAATATCAGCTACAATCTTGTTACGGCCGGTGAGAACCAGAACATTTTTAGGACCAAATGTAAGGGCACCAACTCTGTTACCTATCATATCAAGATTAACCAGGCATCCATCTTCAGTTAAAGCATTGGTTCCGGTAATAAAAAGATCTGTTAAAAGAGCTTTTCTTCTTAGTTGCATTTTTTCATCACTGGATAGAGATTTGTTGTATATATCAAGAACCTTTAAACCCTCTTTATTTTTAAGAATATCATAAAGACCAGTCCCGACAAAAGTCACGGAACCACCCCAGGAAATACTTTTGATGTCTATTGCAGGTAGTATTTTTTCTAAAACGATTTTTGAAGCTGCCACTGAATTATCAGCAATAAATACTTCAAAATTATTTGATTCAAGCGATTCTTTTACATTTTCAAGTTTTAGTTTCCAGAAATTATCAATTGGATTTTTCATTATTTTCCCCTTTATTTTATAAATTTTTGTTCATTATTAAAATATGATTTTGATAATAATAAAAAAGTATGCTGGAAATAAAGTATTTTTAAATTTATTTTAAAAATAAATCCAGATGGCAAAAGACCAGTCGATGTCCATTCTATGAATCAAAACGTGTTTTTATATTATTGTAAAAGCGAAGTTTGTTTTGGAGCGGGTACTGATTTTTAAAAAATTATACAAGTCACTTATGATGTTTTAAGTGAGGCGGACAGGCATATGGGGTAAGGGATAGTTG
>JAOZRF010000433.1 GCA_029940245.1 Desulfobacula sp. | reverse complement strand
GTTGTGGGGGATTGGGTTCAATTAAGAAAAGGATCTGATGGAACAATAATTGAATCTGTGGTCCCCAGAATAAACCGGATATCCAGAAGTGCTGCCGGTAATAAAGGTGCCCGGCAGGAAATTGTTAACGAGCAGGTGATTGCGGCAAATGTGGATAATGTATTTATCGTATCCGGTCTGGACCGGGACTTTAACCTTCGCAGAATCGAAAGATACTTAACGCTTGCGTATAATAGCGGTGCAAAACCGTTTATTATTTTAAACAAGGCTGATCTTTGTGATGATGTTGAATCCTGTATTACACAAATTCAAACCATTGCCTTTGGCGTACCCGTGTATGTGGTCTCTGCAATCCAACAAAGTAGCTTGAAAAGCTTATCAGATCTGCTTAAAATTGGTGAAACATCTGTCTTGATCGGTTCTTCCGGCGTTGGAAAATCCACTTTGATAAACGCACTGTCCGGTATGAACCTTCAAACGGTTCATGAGATCAGCAAGAGTGTTAATAAAGGGAAGCACACAACCACCCACAGAGAGCTTTTTCTTTTGCCAAACAAGAGTATTCTTATTGACAATCCCGGGATGAGAGAATTGGGTCTCCATGATGGTTCCGATTCCATTCAGGATGTTTTCAGTGAGATTGAAATCCTGGCAAAAGATTGCAGGTTCAATGACTGCAACCATGAAAAAGAACCCGGCTGTGCGGTTCAGAATGCGGTAAAAAGAGGAACGATTTCACATAAGCGGTTTGAAAGCTATAAAAAACTTAAAAAAGAGCTTTTTTACTTAAAAATGAAAGACCATAAGACAGCAGACACCCTTGAAAAAGAGAAGTGGAAGGCTATTAAAATGGATCAAAAACGATTGTATAAAAATTCAAACAAAATTTAACGTAATCAAAAAAGATATTGGAAAAAACTTATGAAAATTAGAAATTCAAATATGACAGATATTGAAAGCATTAAAACCCTTCATCTTCAGGCATTTGACGATTCAGAAGCCGAATTGGTCTCTGATTTGGCTGTGAATTTATTACTTGAAAAATCAACAGCTAATATAATCTCGATAGTTGCAATCGATAATGATGCAATAATTGGTCACGCGGCCTTTAGCCCGGTCTTTTTAGACAGCACTAATGAACATTTTGGTTACATACTAGCTCCTTTAGCAGTATCACCAACCCACCAAAATAATAGAGTCGGTTCCACAATTGTAAAACATGGTTTAGAAACTATTTCCGCATTAGGTGCATTTATTGTTTTTGTCTATGGGGATCCTCAATATTATTCCAGGTTTGGCTTTAAAACAGCTCTTGCTCAAAATTTTACTCCCCTTTATACACTTGAATATCCCGAAGGTTTGCACGCAATGAAATTGAACTCTACTGTTTTTCCTGAAGGTGGAAAATTTAAATGTGTTCATTCTCTCAATGATCCTAACCTTTGGTAAACGTGCGAACAGATCATTGCACCGGAAATTATAGGGCGCCATCCTAAAATTTCCGGTGAACATATAAATTTTGACAAATATCCAGACCATGAATAACATTTCTTGACATCATTAAAGAGTTTTGGGTATAGAGAGTCTACCCATGCTATATATCAAACTAAATACTAAGTACCCATATCCGGGATTGAATAATAAAATAGAATTTACAGGAAAATCAGACAAATGTTAAAAAAATTCGCTATATCTTTAATAATCATGTCCACCTTTATGTACGGCACTGTCTTTTTCATGTCCCAACGTTATGACACCGTCTTTTTTGATGAAATATTAATTCAGCTTAACAGAATGACTGCAAACTTTAACAGACCCCATGAAGTAGAATTCACTAAAATACTGCTTGCAGCTATTATCAACAATGAGCAGCCGCCATCTGACTGGAACAGATATATTATACACAGCCCGAAATATGATAACACGGAATTATTCTACTACTACAAAATATGGACAATAAAAACTGAATTAAATTTAGATGATGTAAATAGTTCATACCCTATTTATACTGCCAGCAACAAAAAAAAGGTGGTTCTCAATATGCGTTACGGCCCATCCAAACCTGTGGTAAAATTCCCTTTTTATAAAAATGATAAAGGGGATCTGATTACCGGTCTGTTTTTTCCTGTAAATGAAATGCCACTGGCAGCAGATTTAAACAATGACAATAAAATTAATCATAAAGATGTAACACTTGCCCGGAAAAAGGGTTAATCAATTATTTTATTGTTATATCCACATTGATTTCTTCAGATAGATCTTCAAATTTACCATCCAGCTCATCAATGGAGATATTTTCAGGCATACTTACTTTAATGACCATGGAATAGAGTGCAGTTCCGCTATTGGGGGAAAATTTCTTTTGTGATTTCAAGGTTTCAATATTGATCCCATGTTCGGCAAGAAGAGAGCTTATCTTATAAACGATTCCGGTTTGATCAATTCCTTCAACTTCAATGGTGCAAAAAGAGTTATTGTTTTTAGAAACAGTTATGCTGTAATCCAACGGCCTGATAAATACAAAAATATCTCTTTCTCTTTCCAGACGTTTGCAATCTTTTGACAATTTCTCCTGGATATCATCACTCTGTCCGGATAAAAGCAGTATCAGAGTGAATTCATCTGCAAGCCTTCCCATATTGGAATCTTCAAGGTTACACTTGTTTTCAAAAATTATCTGGGCAATCTGGGCAACAATGCCTGGTCTGTCTTTGCCAAATGCAGTCATTATGAATTTTTTTTCCACAATATCTCCCCTTTTTTTTAAATGGACACTATTCATCTCCTATAAAAATTCCCCATACAATGTCAACAGTTTTCACCTGTAGCATCCTATTTAATTATTGAGATTTTTCCTGGCAATTGCCATAACTCCAATTG
>JAOZRF010000056.1:9749-11009 GCA_029940245.1 Desulfobacula sp. | reverse complement strand
AAGGATGAAAAACAAATTATGATCTTTCTTTTTCATTAACCTTTTAAAACCATTGAAAAAATTAGGTGGCCCAGATATACTTATTTTTATGAGACTTAGAATCATCATATTAATATTAGCTTTATTTGCTTTTTTGTCAGCTTCAGGCGGTGGGCTTTTCTATTATTACTCTTTTCGAAAAGCTGCTTTTCAAAAAACAGAGGCTGACGCATATTCCAGACTAAATCTTTTGACAGACCAGCTATCCTCCTATCTTTCAGAGCATATCAAGCCGGTCAAGACCCTTTCCGGTATCAAAGAATTGGTCAGAGTGCTTGATGATACCAACCTGGAATCAATTTATGAAGCCAATCAGATTCTTGATAATTTTACAAAATCTCTTGATCTTGAAGTCAGCTATCTTATGGATAAAAATGGGATTACCCTATGTTCAAGCAATCGAAATGCTGAAGACAGTTTTGTGGGGAAAGATTTTTCCTTCAGACCCTACTTTAAAAAAGCCATAAATGGAATGCCGGCAACATATCTTGCCCTTGGCACTACTTCCAGAAAAAGAGGGGTATATTACTCTCACCCTGTCTACGATGAAACCCATAGCCATGCTCTTGGGGTTGCAGTCATCAAAGCTTCTGTGGAATTTGTTGAAACAAAACTATTTCCAAAATCTGATGGTAGTCTCCTTTTTGTTGATCCAGATGGTGTTATTTTTATCGCCAACAAAAACAATTTGAAATTTAACTTTCTATGGAAACCAGATGAAAAACAAATTTATACCATAGAAAATTCCAGACAATTTGGTAATGGTCCCTGGGCATGGACCGGGTTTTCAAAAAATCAAACCGGTTATGTAGCAGATAAAAATAATAACCAATATATTTTTTCAAGCCTGGATGTCACAAATTATCCTGGCTGGAAAATCATCAGCTTAAGAAACTACAAAGACATTACAAAGCAGGTATCCAAGCCATTTGTGAGGGTTATCGGACCTGCTATCATCTCTGTATTAATCTTGACGGGGATTCTGGTTTTGATTCTTTATTTACTGGGGAGCCAGGAAATAACAAAACGTAAAGCAGTAGAAAAAAAACTTAGACTCAGTGAAGAAAGATATAGACATATCTACCACAAAACCCCGGTTATGCTTCATTCAATTGATATTAAAGGCCAGATTATAAGAGTTTCTGATCACTGGGTGGAAGTGATGGGTTACAAAAGGGAAGAGGTCATTGGCAAACAGCTCATCAATTTTTTTACTCCTGT
>JAOZRF010000056.1:0-9739 GCA_029940245.1 Desulfobacula sp. | reverse complement strand
TTTTTCAGCACTGGATTCTGTAAAGATGTTCCCTATACCTATGTTAAAAAAAATGGTGAAAAAATAGATATTCTGCTCTCATGTTATGGGGTAAGGAATGAGAACGATGGCGTTATCAGATCCCTGGCCGTGAGTGTGGATGTAACGGAAAAAAATCGTACTCAAAAAGACCTTCAAGCCGCCAAAGAAAAGCTGTCGCAATATTCCCAGAATCTTGAACAACAGGTCAAAAAAAGGACTGTCCAGCTTGAAAAAGCCCAGGATAATTTAAAAAATCTGTCCAAAAGAATTATCGCCTCCCAGGAAAGGGAAAAAGCACTGGTTGCAAGGGAACTCCACGATCACCTGGGACAGGTTTTAACCGCTCTGCGTATTGATGCGGTATGGCTTGAAAAGTTGTTAACACGCTTTGATAAAAATGCTGGAAACAGAACTAAAAAAATGTGTTCCTTAATCGATGATACCATTAATGATGTCAGAGACATGGCCTACCGCTTAAGACCAAGAGTGCTGGATGATCTTGGCCTTGTCGATGCATTGGAGTCGTTACTATCTGATTTTGAAAAACGTTCTAATGTTTCATGCGTGTTCAAGCACGACGAGATCCCTAAAATAAACAACACTCTTTCTACTGCTTTATATAGAATCGGTCAGGAAGCTGTGACCAACTCCCTTCGTCACTCAAATGCCACTACCATTATCGTTGGTTTAAAAACAAAAGATGATGATATTATTCTATACATACAGGACAATGGGTCTGGTTTTGATATTCTCAATAACAATGGCGTTAATGGATTCGGCCTTGAGGGAATGAGAGAGCGGGCCAATCTTGTTGGTGGAAAACTTGATATCTTTTCCCAATTATCCCAGGGAACGAGTATTTATTGTAAAGTAAAAGTAAAAGGATAATGCATGATTAAGGTACTTCTTGCAGATGATCACTATATTGTCCGGGAAGGATTAAAAAGAGTTCTGGAAGAAAGCAATGAGATTGAGGTAATTGCTGAAGCAGCAGATGGTGAAACTGCTCTGGATGAGGCCATAAATAAAAAACCTGACGTGGCAGTGATTGATATTTCCATGCCAGGTATGGATGGGCTTGAGGTGGTGGCCCGGTTAACCAGTTATTGTTCAGATGTGCCGGTCCTTATTTTGACCATGCATGATGAGGAGCAATATGTTATACGGGCAATTGAAGCCGGTGCCATGGGATATGTCACAAAACAGTCTGCTCCAGAACAGCTTGTGGCAGCTGTAAAAAAAATTTTTTCCGGAGGAAGATATTTAACTGAAAAGGCCAGTGAGGCCTTGGCTCTTAGAGTGATCCGGGGAAATAAAAACCAGACACTTACAGAATCCCTGTCCATGAGAGAACTTCAAGTCTTAAGAAAACTTGCCATGGGTTCTACAAACAGGGAAATAGCAATATCCTATAATATCAGTATCAAAACCGTTGATACCTATCGATCCAGGATATTAAAAAAACTAAACATAAGGAATAATGCTGAGTTGTCCAGATATGCCATTCAAAACAAACTGGTGGAATTGTAACCTATTGATTCAGCCGGTCAAAATTTAAAAATATTTTATTTAAAGTGGCTTTACACTGAGCCATTTCTTTTGAAGAAATATCCTGTTCTGCCTCTTCTAACAATTCTTCCACAACTGCGATCAGATCTGCTTTAAAATCTTTGGCTTTATTGGTCAGATAGACCAATTTGCTGCGCTTATCATTTCTGTCCGGAATTCTTAACACGACATTCTTTTTTTCCAGAACATTTAAAAGTCTTGTAATGGCAGCTTTGTCTTTTACTGCTATATTGGAAAGCTCCTGCTGGGTCTGCCCGTCTTTGCGATACAGATGAACAAGGATACTCCACTGCTCATAACTTACGTCAAACCCGGCATCTGAAAATTTTTTAGTCAGCCTTTTAATAATTGATCTGGAGGTTCGACCCACTAAATACGCAATAGAAGAATCAATAACTTTCTCAAATGTTTCCATATAATTATATCTTATTTTCAGGTTAAAATTATTCTCAAATCAATACTTCTTTATCATCACTATTATTGTTATTCCGGTTTTCTATGCATTCTTCCACATACTATTGTACAAAATCGTTGATGATGCAACTAATTTTTTTAATAAAAAATTTATTATTCATGAAAATAAAAAAATCCCCCCTGACAAGGACAAAATGTCAGGGGGGATTCAATTTTTTTTTAAAATTTTTTTATGCTGGTTTTTTTTTAAAAAGGTCTTTTATGTTACCAAACCAGATACCGCTAAGTAAGAATGAATAAGCCCAGGTTCCAAACATTATTAAAACAAAGGCTTTAATAATGTCCGTTGCACTGCCATCAAGGGAAAATCCTGGTACATAACCGAAAAGAATGGGCCCCAGGTATAAAAATTTTGCAAACTTAAATGATGTAAAGGCCGTTCTCCACATATTTGCTTTTGCAATGGTTGCACCGGCAAAAGCTGCTATACAGACCGGGGGTGTTATATTGGAATCCTGTGACAGCCAGTAGACAATCATATGGGCTGCAAGTTCATTTACTCCCAGATGGGTCAGGGCAGGAACAGCAACGACTGCTGTAATCAGATAGGCTGCCGTCACCGGCACTCCCATTCCCAGCACAAGGGATGCAAGGGCTATCAGAAATATGGTCAGCAATAAAGAACCACCTGCCAGCTCGATCACAATATCGGCAAAGGTCAGCACCAGACCCGAAAATGTCAAAACACCGATAATAATACCGATAATACCCACTGTTGCACCGATCTTGAGACTGTTGGCAGTCCCTTCTCTTGCAGCTATAACAAATCTTTTGGGACCGATTCTGGTCTCTTTCCTTGCATAACTGATGACAATACAGGACACAAGCCCTATCATGGCTGAGTATCCGGGAGAAAAGCCGTAGAGCATAAAAATGGTTATAACAATCAAGGGAATCATATAAAACCATTCTTTTTTAAAAATTTCCATGGCTGACGTTTCTGATTTTTCACCCACAATATTATGCATCTTGGCATAATAATGGACCATACAGAAAACACTGAAAAAATACATAAACGCGGGAAATATAGCCACAAGCATGATTTTGGAATAGGGTACACCTGTCAGCTCTGCCATGATGAATCCACCCGCACCCATAATAGGCGGCATGAACATTCCACCAATGGAAGCAGCCGGTTCTATTCCGCCGGCAACATGGGGTTTAAATCCCGCTTTTTTCATCATGGGGATGGTAAACATGCCGGTAGAAACTGTGTTGGCAATGGCAGACCCTGAAATGGAGCCGAAAAGTCCCGAGGCAATAACAGAAACTTTAGCAGGCCCGCCAATTGTATGACCGACGGCAGCAAGGGGCCAGTCAATAAAAAATTTCTGTGCCCCGCATTTTTCTAAAAAAGCGCCAAAGAGCACAAACAAAATCACATAGGTGGCCAGAACATTGGCCATAATGCCAAAGACCCCGTCACTTTTATAAAATATACTGATACACAATTCAGTAAAAGGCGCACCTGCATGGGAAACCAGATCCGGCGCCAGATACCCGTAAACACCATAGGTCAGCATGACGACGCCCAAAAAGACAAATACATTACCGACCACTCGTCTGGCCAGTTCAATACCAATTAATACTCCGATAATGGCAAATACCATATCGATCTGTGTTTCAGCACCGGTCCTGTAATTAATTGTTTCAAACATAAACATCCAGTAGCCGATGGAAACAAGGGAAAGAAGAATAAGGATATAGTCAACAACCCTCATAATTTTTGATTTTGATTTATATAACAGGAAGATAAGAACATAGGTTATAATGACATACACTCCCCTGTGATACTGGGTTGCCATGGGATGAATCAACGCAGCATAGGAGTAAAAAACGACCAGGAACACTGAGCATGCATCAAACACGATCTGCTCAAATCTATTTAGCTTTTCGTACACGGTTTGCCTTCCTGTTGTTTGAAATCTTTGGGGACAGATTTCAAATCTGTCCCCAAAGATTCAGTTACCGGTTAAAGGATACAAATTTTCTTTATTTAAAACCTCGCATCTTTAATAAGATATACCCATTAAACTAACTTATGTCTATTTTAAAATACCTTTCTCTTTCCAGAATTTTTCAGCACCTGGATGGAAAGGCGTTACAACACCGTCAGCGCCGGTTGCAAGTGCCATCTTTTTAAATGTCTTTTTTGCAGCATGCATATGGGCCAGCCCCTCATCCGTATAAATAAGGGAAAGTATTTTATATACAGAATCTGCCGACACTTTTGAATTGGCTACCCAAAGGGCGGAATCCTGGAAAGAAGGAGATTCATAGTCTACTCCTTTATAGGTCCCTGCAGGAACAGACAATTTTGCAAAATACGGATATTTCTTGTAAAATCCGCTTGCTGTGGCATCTGCATCAAGATTTACAAGGGCAATGTCATTGGTCTGTGCCGCCATGATGACTGCACCACTCGGAAAAGCTGTAAACAGCCAGAAAGCATCCAACTGGTGGTTACCAAATGCCTGGGCAGCATCATTGTAACCCATGGCATTTCTTTCAATTTTATCCCAGACACCCATGTGGCTGAAAAAAAGTTCACAGTTTGCAAATGCACCAGAACCGGCATTACCAACACCCACTTTTTTGCCCACCAGATCTTTTACGCTTTTAATTCCGGAACCTGCACGAACAACAAGCTGACCCGGTGCACCATAGAGCCATGCAACGGCCAGAACATCCTCATATTTTTTGGTATCCTTCTTCATCATACCATTTCGACCCAAATAAACATGACCAGAATAAACAACGCTAAATTGTTGTTTGCCGGAATTTGTTTTTCTCAAGTTTTCAACGGAACCAGCTGAAGACTGTGCCTGTATTTTAAATGTGGCGGCTTCTTTCAAGGGTTTATACACCTGAATTGCGTTAGCAACTACCTGGAATGTGCCACCGGCAGGGCCGCCACCAAATACGAGTCTTTCTTTTGCAAAGGATGACTGGCAAAATGCCATGGTGAGTACAGCAATAAAACCAATGATTAATAAATGTTTACTTTTCATACGATCCTCCTGTTTGTTGTTGTTAAAACATAAAAATCCATTTTTACTATTTAAATAGACTACTAATATGGAGTCAACGAATCAATTGGAGGATTTCTGATTATAGTGTAGGTAATTTTCTTACAAAACCAATCACAAGGAAAGAATCTGATCCACTGAAGAAAGAATATGGGAAAACCGTTGCCCGTTTTTTGAATTCTCTTTATAAAATTTCAGGCAATTTTTTACAATTTCTAATACGGCTTCATGGGTATGAAACCCCGGGATTTCCATTGCAAGCCTGGGATGACGTCCCAATCTTCCGCCAAGCATCACGCGAAAACCTTTTTCTTTTTCGCAAATGGTTCCGGTGGGGCATACCCTTATACATTTGGCACACATAAGGCATTGATTATAATCGATCAAAGGCTTAACATTTTTTTCATCGAGCTCAATGGCATTTTCATCACACGCTTTAACACATGAACCGCAAAGGGTGCATGCCTCTTTTGACAATTCTGGAAGAACTGATCCAATGATACCGATATCCACAATCTGTGGTCTTGAACAGGCATTGGGGCAATCACAAAGCGCAACCCTGAACTCGTGATGGAACTTTAAATCGCCCTTTACGTTCTCTTTTAAAAATAAAAAGATATTTTCTTTTTCAAAAATTTTCTCAATATCTTTTGCCAGCCCCGTACCGGAATTTGCCGTATTCGGGCATCCGGCATCCCCAAAGCAGGTGGTGATCTCATATCCTTTGATATCTTTTTCCATCCCACCTTTGGACAAGAACTTTTGTTTCAATGCATTTACATCTGACAATTCAACGGATGTCTTGTTTTTTTGCCCAACAAAATCCTCAACTTTTTTTTTAACTTTTTTTCTTACAAAAAATGGAACTTTTAAAATAGCATTTTCTGCATCGCGGGACCACTTCATGAAAGAATTTGTCCTTGATAACTGATCACAACCTCCTTATAAGGGATATCAACTCCTGATCGTTCAAGGGCCTTTTTAATGATCCCCGGCATGGCAGAACAACAGGGCACTTCCATGATTGCAGCTATTATACTCTTGATCCCGGACACTCTAAACACCTGGGAGAGTTTTTCCACATTTTCTTCAGCATTATCAAATTTGGGACATCCTATCATAACGGTGTTTCCTTTCAAAAAATCTGCATGAAAGGTTGGATAGGCCACTGGTACACAATCTGCTGCAATCACAAGATCTGAATCCTTAAGAAAGGGTGCGCCCGCTGGAACCAGCTTTATCTGAACGGGCCAATGGCCCAGACAGCTTATGCCGCCCGTGGGCTGGACACTTGGTTTGTTGGCACAGTCACAGGAACTTTCATTCGCGGTTGGAAAGGTGCTGATGGTTGTAGAAGGGCAGCCGCAGGCAAGGGGTTCTGTTTTTATTTTATCTGTTTTTTGTTGTTTTAAAAATTCTTCAACAGCTTGCTCATCAAAATCGTCTGCTTCTCTTTCTATGATTTTTAAAGCATCCTGGGGGCAGTCACCAATACAGGCTCCCAAACCATCACAATATTTGTCCGAGACCACTTTTGCCTTGCCGGCTATAATCTGGATAGCACCTTCTGCACAGGCAAGTACGCAGTTTCCGCAGCCATCACACAATTCTTCATCTATTTCTATAATTTTTCTCATCACTTTCATATCAGTTCCCCCTCACTATATATTAATTTGAATCACAGGCCTTCTTTTGGATCGCTTATCATTCAAAACTATTTTCTAGTTCGCTTCTATCAACACCTGTTTGGCCAATTCGTTCCCGGCTGCTGTTAAAAAAAGCCGGTCAAGTTTACCACGAAACTCTTCATCATTAACGCTATTTTTCTTTTCGCAGCCTGCCATATGGGTAAGCATGTCCGCGTCATGCAGAACCTTGCTGTTCAAACTGTCATCTTCTGCCGGACGATTATGATGTCCAACGATATCAATGACTTCATTGATCAATTCTTCTTTTGCTCCCAATTTTTCCATAAGTTCTCTGGCCACTTTCGGGCTCTCTTGTTCCATAAATTCAGGTTCGATGGAATCATGTTTTTCAAGAATATTTTTTACACCGATATCATATAGATATGCCGCACAAAGAACTACTGCAAGATTTGCTTTTTCTTTTTTCCCGATTTTCTCTGCAAAATTTGCAACCTTTGCTGCATGCCCGATGTGTTTAAAATCTGTTCCAAGATATCTTTTCATTTCCACGGCCACCCGGTCTTTTAACAGATCATCTCTTTTGGCAATAAACTCTTCCGGCAGAGCACCAAGGCATTGCTCGGCAAATTTGCAATAGGAAGCGCAGCCAAAATCCATCCTGGGATTAACAATTTTTTTCTTGCAGTTTGCACATCTTCGAGTCGCATCATCCTTGAAAAATTCCATGGGATGACCGCATTCCGGGCATTTAATTTCAAAGATGGCCTCTTCATTCCAGTATTGGGTATCTTGTCCCGGGCATTTCATTCTAAGACTCCTTTTAACAAATGATTTAAAAAGTGAGACATGAGTATTGAGAAAAAAAACATACTACTTCTCACTACTCATATCTCACTGGTTTTTAATTATCTGCCCTGCATCATGGCTTCTACGTCAGCATCAGGTTCAGTAATCAGTTTAATATCAAAATTTTCAACCAGTACATTCAGGACCGTTGGAGATACAAAAGCAGGAAGTGTTGGCCCAAGACGGATACCTTTTACACCCAGATGCAGAAGAGCCAGAAGAACGGCTACTGCCTTTTGCTCATACCATCCAATGTCAAAGGAAATCGGAAGATCATTGATATTGTCAAGGGCAAAAACCTCTTTAAGCTTAAGAGCGATAACAGCAAGAGAATAGCAGTCGTTGCACTGACCTGCATCCAACACTCTTGGAATACCTCCGATATCGCCCAGATCCAGTTTATTATATCTGTATTTTGCACATCCGGCAGTCAGGATCACAGCATCTTTTGGAAGTTTTTCAGCTACTTGGGTAAAATAGTTTCTTCCTTTTTGACGACCATCACACCCGGCCATGACAACAAAGCGTTTGATTGCACCTGATTTTACAGCATCAACAACCTTGTCCGCCAGGGCCAATACCTGGTTGTGGGCAAATCCGCCGATAATCTTGCCGGTTTCAAGTTCTACAGGTGCGCTACAGGTTTTGGCAAGGGCTACAATTCCTGAGAAATCCTTAGCCCCACCCTTAACCCTGTCCGCAATATGTTTTGTACCTGGATAGGAAACCACACCAGTGGTAAAAACTCTGTCTTTGTAAGTGTTTTTCTTTTTCATGGGAACAATGCAGTTAGTGGTCATGAGAATCGGACCATTAAAGGATTCAAACTCTTCATTCTGGTGCCACCATGAACCGCCATAATTGCCGATAAGATGGACAAATTTCTTAAACGCAGGATAAGAATTGGCTGGCAGCATTTCCCCATGGGTGTATACATCCACTCCCGTCCCTTGGGTCTGTTTTAAAAGTTCTTCCATATCTTTAAGGTCATGTCCTGAAATAAGTATTCCAGGATTTGATCCAACGCCGATATTGACTTCCGTCAATTCCGGGTGGCCATAGGCAGTTGTGTTGGCTTCATCAAGAGCGGCCATGGTGGTGACTGCCACCTCACCTGCCTTAAGTACCATGCCTACCATTTCATCAACAGACAAATCCCGGGTGGTGGATGCAAGGGCTTCAAAAATGAAATCAAAAATTTCATCTTTTTCAACACCTAAAACTGATGCATGATCTGCATAGGCTGCAATCCCTTTTAAGCCGATGATCAGAAGTTCACGAAGGGATCGAACATCCTCGTTTTCCGTGGCAAGGATACCCACAATTTCAGCTTTGGCGTTAAAGGAAGCCACGTCATCAGAATACCAGGTGGCACTTTCATGAAGATCCGATCCCATTTTATCTTTCACGCTTTCAAAGAGTTCTTTTTTAACTTTCTGGGCCTGTAAAATCCACTGGTTCAAATTTTCATCATTAAAATTTGTATTTGTTATGGTGGTAAAAAGTGCCTGGGCAACAAACAGACCTGCGTCTTTGGGAGTTGCTGCCCCCTGGGCTTTGGCCGCTACTGCGATAACACTTATTCCCTTAAGGTTATAAATCAACAGATCCTGAAGATTGGCAGTGCCATTCTCTTTCCCACAAACACCTTTAATGGTGCATCCCTGGTTTTTAGCTGTTTCCTGACATTGAAAACAAAACATTTTGGTTCTCCTTTATATTATGGTTGACGAACAATTAATCTTTACATCCTGATGTGAACTTATTATAAAAAAGAATATAAATCCTTGACTTGGATCAAGTAATCTCACTTTTTTTGATTATTTGTTAACTTTTAAAAATTTTTTAATACTTTTAGCCGGAGAATTATACGATATTAAAAACTTAAAAACAATACCACTTTTTTCAGGTCTTTCTGACGAACACCTGGAAAAAATAGCTTCCATAGCCACAACTCTTAATTTTGACAAGGGAGAAATGATCTTCCATGAAGGAGATAAGGGAGACGGGTTTTATATGGTTGAAAAAGGAAAAATTAAAGTTTTCAAACTTTCCTTTGAAGGCAAGGAGCAGATCCTTCATATTTACGGCCCTGGTAACACCTTTGGCGAGGTTCCGGTTTTTGAAGGGAAAAATTTTCCAGCCTCTTCT
>JAOZRF010000432.1 GCA_029940245.1 Desulfobacula sp. | reverse complement strand
ATTTATCAACAATGTTCTCGGGTTTGCCTTCTTCAAGCATTTGTGCTCTAAAAATCTCTTTTTCCTTTTCAACCACTGCCGGATCAACATCTTCAGGATTCAGACCAACAGGATTTGTTGCGGCGATATGCATGGCAATATTTTTTGCAAACATTTGAAAATCTTCTGTTTTAGCAACAAAATCAGATTCACAGTTCACCTCAAGAAGCACTCCCAGCTTTGCCCCGGTATGAATATATGAATAAATTATGCCCTCAGAAGTTGAACGGCCGGCTCTTTTGGCGGCTTTAGCCAGGCCTTTTTTTCTCAAAAAATCAATTGATTTTTCCATATTCCCTTCTGCTTCGGCAAGGGCTTTTTTACAATCCATTATACCTGAACCTGTTAGTTCACGAAGTTCTTTTACCATTACTGCGGAAATTTCCACCATTTTTTTACTCCTTATCTTTTCTTAAGTCGGATTCTTCTTTCTGTTCAACGGGTGTTGTTCTTCTTTTTATCTTTTCAACGACAGGGCCATCAGTACCTTCGGAAACAACCTCGATAGACAATTTTTCATCGGAAAAATCTTTCTTTTCTTCTTCAGCACCGCGTTTGTCAGATTCAGCCCGCTGTTTTTCTTCAAAAAGTGCTCTTCCCTCAATACAGGCATCTGCCATACGTGAAGCAAATAAACGAATGGATCTTATAGCATCATCATTACCAGGAATCACGAAATCGATATCATCGGGATCACAATTTGTATCAACAACGGCAATAATTGGAATTCCCAATATTTTACCCTCTTTCACGGCAATGGCTTCATTTTTGGGATCAATAACAAAAATTGCCCCTGGTAATCTTTTCATCTCTCTGATGCCGCCAATGGCAAACTCCAGTTTGGCTTTTTCTTTGAGCATTTTTGCCTGCTCTTTTTTGGGGTAATTTTCAATGGTTCCATCATTTTCAATTGAATTTAAAAAATGAAAACGGGTAATATTATTCTTAATCGTTTGAAAATTGGTCAGCATACCACCAAGCCATCTATTTTGAACATAAAATTCTTCGGCTCGGTTTGCTTCTTCATAGATAGATTCTGATGCCTGTTTTTTTGTCCCGACAAAAAGCACGTCCTGACCATTGGCCGCCACATTTTTGATAAAATCATGGGCCTTTTTAAACAATTTGACCGTCTGTTGAAGGTCAATGATATAAATACCGTTTCTTGCACCAAAGATATACCTTTTCATCTTCGGGTTCCAACGCTTGGTCTGATGTCCGAAATGGACACCTGCTTCTAAAAGTTCTCTGATTGTAATGTAAGCCATTTGTTCTCCAGATTAATTAATGGTTTTTTCCACCATTCAGATCCTCCTTGAAATTCGACTTTTATAAAAGCACCTGATTTTCAAGTCCCTGAATGTGAGTTTTTCTTATCTAACAAAAATCCTAATTCATATACCAAAAAAACAAAACTTAATCAATTGATTTTTTAATTAAAACAGTCCGATTGTGTCCTGCCAGATCCTTTATAAAATCAATATTTTCATACCAGGGGCACTGGGTTAAAATATTTTCAATACCTTTTTTCTGGTCAAACCCCATTTCAAGCAGGATTGATCCACCCGGGACAAGATAGTGATGCGCATCTGCCAGAATTGATCTGAAACTATCAAACCCATCCCTGCCGGCATCAAGAGCAATTATGGGTTCAAATTGTCTTATCTCAGACTGAAGTGTCTGGATATCACCTGAAGGGATATAGGGTGGATTTGAAACAATCAAATCAAACAGCGCCTTTTCCCCCATTGGTAAAAACCAGGAGCCTGAAAAAAAACAAATTTTGTCCCTGGTTAATTTTTCAGCATTGTTTTTTGCAATTTCAAGTGCTGCCCAAGAAATATCACTAGCAAAATACTGATGGCGGGGATTCGCCTTTGCAAGGGAAATAATAATCGCACCGGAACCTGTTCCCAGCTCAAGAACCTTTCTGGGTCTTAAATGGCCCTGGTTGATATTTAATATTTCTAATGCTTGTTCAACAAGAATTTCCGTTTCAGGCCGGGGGATTAAAACCCCCGGCGCCACTTCAAAATCAGATTCAAAAAAGCCTTTTTCCCCGATGATATAGGCGACTGGCTCATTTTGTATTCTTCTTTTAATTAAACCCTTAAAATCAGATAATTCATTTTCCTGAAGAGGTCGGTCATATTGAAGATAAAGATCAAGCCTTTTTGTGCCAAGGCAATAGGAAAGCAACATTTCAGCAGTCAGCCTGGGGCTGTCAATGGAATGATTTTTTAGATAGGATTCGGTCCATGAAAGGACCTTAATGATTGTCCAGGCACTCAATTTTCTTTGGCAATTTTCTTTGGCAATTTTCTTAGGCAATTTCCTTTAATGCCTGGGCCTGATGGTATGTTGTAAGCTCATCAATAATTTCCTGGATATGACCTTCCATGATAGTGTCCAGCCTGTAAAGCGTAAGGCCGATGCGATGATCCGTCATTCGCCCTTGCGGGAAATTATATGTCCTGATCCTGCCGCTTCTGTCCCCAGTGCCCACCTGCCCTTTTCTTTCAGCTGCTCTTTTTTCATCCTCTTCTCTCACCTTTGCATCAAGGATACGGGCCTTAAGCACACCCAGGGCTTTAAGCTTGTTCTTATGCTGGGATTTCTCATCCTGACACGTGGCTGTAACACCCGTTGGAATATGGGTAACCCGAACCGCAGAATCCGTTGTATTGACTGACTGCCCTCCGGGCCCTGAAGACCTGAACACATCAAATCTAAGATCAGCAGGATTGATATCAATGTCAACATCTTCTGCCTCGGGAAGAACTGCCACTGTAACAGCAGAAGTATGTACCCTCCCCTGGGTTTCTGTTTCAGGTACCCGTTGAACACGATGGGTGCCGCTTTCATATTTAAAACTGCTGAA
>JAOZRF010000431.1:1351-2921 GCA_029940245.1 Desulfobacula sp. | reverse complement strand
ATCATACCCTTTGTTTTTCTGGTTCACCATGATCGCATAGGGGTAAAGCCGCCCATCCGCTCCTGAAATATAACCTGCCCTGGTTCTGACGTCTGAAAGGGTTCCTGTTTTATAAAAATCCTGGCCCTGGTTGTTTAACAGGGAATAAAAGGGCATAAACCCTATAAGTATTTTTATCATCTGGTCACAGGAGATCTGGTTTGATCTTGAAAGGCCGGACCCTTCCAAAAGAACAAGACGATCAAACCCCAGATGCTGTTCTGAAAAAATTTGAACCGCTTTGATCCCTTTTTCAAGGGTTGCCGGCGGGCTATATGTTTTAGCGCCAAGGGTCAGGAAAATAAGGTTTGCCATATAATTATTCGAGTATTTTAATAATTTTTGCACCACCTGCTTTGTGTCAAAAGGAGAAAGAAAAAAGTTTTGCCCCCCTTGTTTTGCCTTAAATTTTCCCAATCGCACAGACCCTGTGACAGCAATATTATTTTTTTTAAGAAAGAATTTGATCAGAAATCCTGGATACATAAGGCTCTGCTGTTTTGACAGAACAATTCTCCCCTGTTTCAGACGGGTTTTTTTTATGTCTTCAAGAAAGACGGGCAAAAGCGGGGTCTGGGGTTCGCCGCTGATAAATTTGTTTTCTTTCTTATCCCATTGGAACAAAAGCGTATTAAAGTTGGCAGATAAAGCCCCCACAGGAGCGTCATAGGGATTTAGAGAGCTTCCTTTTCCCGGAACCAGAATCTGATCTGAAAAATATGTCTGGTCAAGAATAATATCATGTATCTGTTCCGGTTTTGTCGTTAAAATAATCTTGCGGCAGAATTTTTCAATCACTTCAGAAATCAATAAAGGGTCTCCAAAACCCTTGAGATAAAGATTTTTTGAATCTGAATCAAAATAGTATTCCGTTGAAAAATGAAAGTCCGGCCCAAGCAGGTTAAGGGCAGCAAGACTGGTCAGGATTTTTAGAATTGATGCGGGAATAAATAATTTTTCCCTGTTCCGGCTGTAAAGGATATTTCCCTGGTCATCGGCTAAAACAATCCCGGCATTCAAATTTTCAGCATCAATGCGAGGGCAGAAGGTCAATCCCCCAATAAAGACAACTCCTAAAAAAATAAACCCGATAATGGTTTTTTTATTCATCATTATCAGAATAAAACGCTTTATATCCAAGATAGGTCATATACACGTCAGCCTTGCTTGAAACTTCAAAGGGAGAATGCATGGAAAGAATTGCAGGGCCGCAGTCAAGGACATTCATTCCGAATTTGGCAAGGAATTTGGCAACGGTGCCGCCCCCGCCCTGATCGATTTTTCCCAGTTCTCCCGTCTGCCAGACAATATTATGTTTATTAAATATCTGCCGGATTTTACCCACAAATTCTGCACCGGCATCACTTGATCCTGATTTTCCGCCCACCCCCGTGAATTTTGTCATACAAAGGCCAAATCCCAGTTTTGCCGCATTCATTGCTTCATGAACCTCTTTAAAATCCGGATCCATGGCAGCATTTACATCTGCAGACAGACAGGATGAGTTGATCAAAGCTTTTCTAAGACAGCA
>JAOZRF010000431.1:0-1341 GCA_029940245.1 Desulfobacula sp. | reverse complement strand
ACCTGGCCGCTGATAAAGAGCAGATCAGACATAAAGTCTTCCAGAAAATTTGATTTTGCCCCGCTGCTGCCTTCACTGCCGATCTCTTCCTTGTCAAAAAACAGGGCAATGGCAGTTTTGTCCGGACACGGTGTATCAAGTATTGCCTCAAGGCTTGTATAGGCGCATATCCTGTCATCCTGCCCATAAGAACCGATCATTGATCTGTCAAATCCGATATCCCGGGCTTTTTCAGCCGGTACTGCTTCGATTTCCGCACTCACAAAATCTTCTTCCACAATCCCATATTTTTCATATAACAGATTTAACACACCCAGTTTAAACCTGTTTTTTTCTTCATCACTGCCCAAAGGGATACTGCCGGCAATCAGGTTTAATTTTTCACCTTCAAATGCATCGGATAATTTTTTATCTGCCTGGAGTTTTCCAGCCAGGTGGGGCAGAAGATCCGTTACTGTGAAGACGGGATCATCAGGGCCTTCACCAATGGTAATGTCAATTGTTTGATTATTGGCTTTGATTATGGTTCCATGGAGTGCCAAAGGGACAGCCAGCCAGTGATACTTTCGAATGCCTCCATAATAATGGGTTTTTATTAACCCCATACTCAAGTCTTCATAAATGGGGTTCTGCTTTAGATCCAGCCGGGGTGAATCCAGGTGGGAGGCAATGATATTGGCCCCTGAGACAAGATTGCCCTTTCCCGGAACAGCCAGGGCAACACAACGTCCCTGGAAAACTTTATACACTTTTTCAGTATTTTCAGCATTTTTTTTTGTGGATACCAGGGTGTCAATATTCACAAATCCCTTATCCTCAGCCTTTTTAACAATCTGCCGGACCGCTTCTCTTTCAGTTTTAGACTGATCAAGAAAATCTTTATAAAGGTCATTAAATTTAAAAACCTGTGTTTCCTTCCTTTTGCTCAGTTGATCAAAAACCAGAACGTCTTTTTTCAGCAGGGTCTTTTTTATTTTGTTGAACTTGGTTTTATTCATCTGGAGAAATCCTTATTCTTTAAATAATAGAAAAATACTATGAAATGCTTTCATGAGTTCATCTTTTAAATTGAACCATTCTTATCAATATCATGAAAAATTATCAGGAATCAATGTTAATAGAATCCACAAAGTATCGGTTTGCTGCAAAAGAAATCCTGATTGTCACCAAGTATAGTGGTCATTATTTATTAAATCAATGGCATCTTTGATAATAAGTTCAAGAATTCAATGAATTAATGCGTGTGTTGTATGAAAATTGAAGTTTCACCGAAATAAATGTATGAATATCAAGCAACCATGCGTAACAGTATGTCAATGAAATATTTTTTTAGGGATTTGG
>JAOZRF010000055.1 GCA_029940245.1 Desulfobacula sp. | reverse complement strand
CGAAAAGTTTATCACTGCAATCGAAACGATCCGGCAATTGGACCTGGGTATTAAAAATTCCTTATCCTTCAATTCCCAGGATCATCAGGGGTTGGAACGGGTGTACTTTACATATTTGAAAAACGGAAAGTTTGAATGGTTAAACGATTGATCAATAATTTGAAAAATACAAATCTTAAGAATAAGATTTTCTTTTTCATTATGGCTGTGATTTTGCTGGTCAGCGTTCTTATTGCTCTATTTACCCGCTGGGTACTCATTTCCACCCTGACTTTTGAACTCAAGGAGCGGGGGCTGGGAATCGGCCATAGTATTGCTGAGAGCTGTCGGAGTTACATCCTGACGGAAGATATTCCCAATTTAACCAGCCTGATTTTTGATGCACGGCTGGCCGTGCGAAAGCATCTTATGGGATATGTTTATATCACGGATAAGCAAGACAAGATTCTCGCCCATACATTTACCACTGACTTTCCAGGGGAATTGCTTAATGTCAACCCTATTAAGCCGGAAAAAAAATATAATGTCAAATTATCGCATCTGGATGGAAAGGTTGTCTACGATGTGGCAGTACCGATCACTGAAGGCATTTATCGCATTGGATCCGTGCATGTTGGATTAAAAAAACAACATATTGACCAACTCATTGGAAAACTGCGTACTACTTTTCTGGGGTTTGTTTCAGCAGTGACCATTCTGTTTTTTATTATCAGCCATCTTTTGTCCAAGTATATCACCCGGCCTATCACTGAACTTACCAAGGTGTCGGATGAGATCAGCCATGGCAATTTTGACATCATGCACACGCTGAGCTCTGATATCAAGTCCTGGGAGCACAAGGAGGGTGTTAAAGATGAGGTTCGGCAGTTGAGCAATTCATTTATGAACATGACCAACCGCATTATGGATTCCCAGGCAAAACTTAAGGAATCAGAGAACAAGTACCGTTCTCTTTTCACAGGTGGCCCTAATCCCATTTTTGTACTGGATCGTGAAACATTAGGTATTCTCAGCGCTAATCCCAGTGCAGAAGAAACTTATGGATACACAAAGGAAGATTTGATCGGGAAAATTTTTACCGATCTTGGATCATTTGAACTGGATGAAATTCAACAGGTTGATTTTCAAGACCAAAATTCTGGGAAGATCACTAGTATCGGTTCTAAGATCCAATGTCATAAGAAGGGAGGTGAGCTTCTTTATGTGAATGTTCATGCATGCCCGGTCAGATATCAGGACATGGACGCTGTAATTATAGCGACAACAGATATCACAAAGATGGTGGAAAAGGACAACCAGCTCATCCAGGCCAGTAAAATGACAACTTTGGGAGAGATGTCCGCTGGTATTGCTCATGAATTGAATCAGCCCTTAAATGCGATTAAAATGGGTAATGAATTTATTGACATGATGATTGAAAAGAAGAAAAAGATTCCGGATAAAGATCTTTTGCAGATCGTCAAAGAGGTCAGCAGCCAGGTGGACCGGGCCGTGGATATTATTCGCCGTCTCAGGGATTTTGGTCGTAAGGCGGATTTCACAAAGGAAAAGGTCAACATCAACAAACCTGTTCAGGATGTGCTGGATATTATCGGTCGGCAGCTTCGGCTGCAAAATATTGATATTCAACTTAATATAGATGAAAATATCCCCCACATACTGGCCCATCGCAATCGTATTGAGCAGGTCATTTTTAATCTGATTACCAATGGCAGAGATGCCATCAACCAGAAGTCTGAGGAGGCAGGTGGATCAAACGCTAAAAATCGCATTCTGATAGAAACCCATGCTTTGGATGACCAGGTAATGCTGACTGTTTCAGACACGGGTATCGGCATGGATACGATATTGAAAGAGCGGATATTTGAAGCTTTTTTTACCACCAAAAAAATGGGTGAGGGCATGGGGCTGGGTCTCTCCATCACCAACGGCATTGTTGAGGATTATGGTGGTAAAATTAATATTGAAAGCTTTGAGGGGCAGGGAACCAGCTTTTGCTTGAGCTTTCCGGCAGTTATATGAGGCATAATAAATGACATCACAAGAAGTATTGGTTATCAATAAAAATACCTCCATCAATGGTGCAGTTATTGCAGGGACAATAGCACAATCAAGTTACATTTTAAACAAACTCCTGTTAAACGGACACATCATTGGTAAGTGATCCGGCATTGGTATATCCTTTTTCCCTGGCTTTCATGTCAAGGTGAAGGGTAGTGATCTGCTCAAGTTTTGGATAAAATGAGCGGTCAATTTGTCTTAAATCAACCAGTTTTATATAATTGTGGCAATTGTCGCATAAGTTTACCCGGTACTCTTTTTCTTCATCACTGAAAAAATAATGCTGATAATCTTTGTCATTATTGTCACAAAAGACACATCCCATTCTTTTGACCAGCCATTCATGGGAGCAGAAACAGCATTTTAAATGACGTTTTCCATCCTTGTCCAGAAAAGCCATATCCGGCTGATTGCCACAGATAGGACAATACCCTTTTTTTTGATCCGGCATGGCCGTAAGATAGGCTTCAAGCTGTTTTGCGCAAGTCTGGATACTCGGAGCAATGCAGGCATAACCGAAAAATATAAGTTCATGATCTGGTACGTTTAAAAGCATTGCCATCTCATGCAGGGCTCCTCCATGGTTGTTAAGAATGGAATAAAAAAGTGTTTCAAGGTCGAATGTCTTATTTTGTTCGGCTTTTTTTAAGACCTGTGCATTGAATGACAGTTTGGGTGCAAAGTTATAGGCCAGATCGCAGATTTTATTAAACAATAGTTCGGCTGCTTTTAAATCAATTATAAATTCGGATTGATCAATTAATGGCAATTCATTTTTTTCTTTTATTTTTAGCAGATCAGGTTCAATCACGACAGGTGGAATGACAATATCCTGCATACTGAGTTCCTGGGCGAGAAAGACCTGGGTGTAAAAATCAAGAATAGACTGGTAAGATGGTCTTGATTTTTTAATCAGGTCCGAAGATAGTTGCAATTGTTCTCGGGTTATCATGTCTTTGTCCTTAGAAAAATTGCCCGGGAAAAAAATTTCCCGGGCATAAGATTGTTAAAGATTATACTCGCATCATTTTGGCAAAGGGGCCCATCATTTTGCGAAGGGCTACACTGCGGCTTAAACCGCCCCTGTCATTACTTGCTACTGCATAATCCGTATATAATTCAGGATCAAATCCGACAAGATAAATCACATTCACTTCATCCGGGTTCAACAGCATGGCTTTTGGAAATTTCTTTTTGGCTTTTTCCAGCCGTTGTCCGGCAAGGGCAAGGATTTCATCCCTGTCACCAAACTGCATGGCCCCTGTGGGGCAGGCCGTTACGCAGGCTGGTTTCAGACCATTATGAATCCTGTCATTGCACATGTCACATTTGGCAAGGGTGCCATCTACAGCTTTTCGGGGAATATTATATGGGCAGGACCCAATAATTTCATCAGCATCAAGCTTTTTGGTTGTCTTAGTGTATTGAACTGCCCCTGTAGCAGAATCTTTGTAGATGGCATTTTCATCAAATGCAGTTTCAAGACAGGGCGCATCAATACAGTGACGGCATTGATCTGCGAAAAACAGCCACTCAAGTTTGCCGTTAATAATCTCCTCATTCATCCTGACAAGCTTGTAAGTATCAAAGGAGAGATCCTGGGGATTTTGAAAGCTCCCCACGTTAGTCGTTTTTTCAGCGGGCAGGTTGTGCCATTGCTTGCATGCTACCTGGCATCCCCTGCATCCGGTACAGATGGTGGTATCTATTAATATTGATTTAGACATGTTGTCATCACCTCCTTAAAGCTTTGTTACATTGACCATAAAGGCCTTGGTTTCAGGAATCCTGGTATTCGGGTCTCCCGCCGAAGGTGTCAGAAGGTTGGCACTTTCTTCTGTTCCAGTGGCAGGCCATCGCCAGCCATAATGCCAGGGAACGCCTACCTGGTGAACAGTTGCATATCCTATTTTAAAGGGTTTGAACCGTTTTGTTACAATGGCTGTACACTCAACAGATGACCTGGCGCTTGTAACATTAACCCTTTCACCGTTTTTAATCCCACGAAGTTTTGCCAGCTCCTCGCTCATCTCCACGAACATATTGGGTTGCAATTCCATGAGCCATGGCTGGGGACGGGTCATAAGTCCTGTCTGCCAATGCTCTGATACGCGATAGGTGGTTCCCACAAACGGGAATCTCGGATCACAGGTGGCATGGGCATCTGCTTTTGTGTTGTAGACGACCGCTGTCGGGTTGACCATCTGGGAGCTGAAAGAGTTCTTTTCCACGGGGCATTCAAGTGGTTCATAATGTTCCGGGAACGGTCCGTCGGCACGTCCAGGTCCAAAAATCTGTCCAAATCCGTGTTTGCGCATGATAAAAGGATGTTTGGAATCTTTTCTTTTGGAACCATCCGGGTTTTCCAGGGGATACCACCCGCCATCCGGTACATCACCTATCCATTTTTTGGATACATATTTGCCGTCTTTTTCCTCGCCGGCAAATTTAATGACCCAGTCTTTCTTATCCCAGGGACGACCCTTGGGGTCAACGGATGCCCTGTTGTAAATGATTCTCCGGTTAACGGGCCAGCACCATGCAAATTCAGGATAAAGCCCGATATTATTGGGGGCATCTTGCTGGCTTCTCCTGGCTGACATATTTCCTTTTTCCGTATAGGAGTTGCAATATAACCAGTTGCCTGAAGAGGTTGAACCGTCTGTCTGGAGCCATGCAAAACTTGGTACCAGGGTGCCTTTTTTGCATAGTTTGCCTTTGACTGTTACATCTTTTGTAAAATACCCGTTGATTTCCTTGGCTGCTTTATGGGGATCATAGGCACCGTTGGTTTCATAATCCCATTTTAAATTAACAATGGGATCTTTAAATACACCACCGCCTTTTTTATAGGCTTCCTTGATGCGCTGCCCCAGTTCCATGATGATGTCTCCGTCAGGACGGCTGTTGCCAAGGGGCTTGGGTCCCTGATACCGCCATTGCATCCATCGGCCGGAGTTGGTGATACTGCCTTCTTTTTCAACGGAAACCGCTGCCGGCAGCATAAAAACCTCGGTCTTGATCTTTGATGCATCTGTGCCCGGCCCTTTCCAGAAAGAACCCGTCTCATTGTCAAAAATATTGACATTGACCATCCAGTCCAATTCTTCCATGGATTTTCTCACCTTGGAAGCATTGGAACCCGAGCAGGCCGGGTTCTGGCCCCAGGCAAAAAAGCCTTTGACATCGCCTTTATACATGGAATCAAAAATATCAAACCAGGAGTATACACTGCCGTCGTCCACTTTTGGCAGCCAGTTGTAACCAAATTGGTTGTCTTTGGTGGCAGTCTTTCCAAAAAAAGACTTGAGCAGGCTTACAGAATATTTGGGATAGTTCTGCCACCAGTTGGCAGATAATGGATCCTGGCTTTTGGGTGTCCATTTTTTGTTGTAGGCTTCCAGGCTGTTATTAGATGCCCTCGGGGTCTTGAGATAGCCCGGCCAGATATGCCATAACAGGCAATGATCTGTTGAACCCTGAACATTGGATTCACCCCTCAGTGCATTCACACCGCCGCCGGCAACGCCCATGTTGCCAAGCATCAACTGGATCATGGCCATTGTGCGGATATTTTGAGTTCCAACGGTATGCTGGGTCCAGCCCATGGCATACATGATTGTTCCGGCCTTTCCTGTTTTTCCCGTGGCAGCATAGGTTTTGTAGACCTCTATAAGATCCTCTTTCGGGGTGCCGGTTACTTTGGAAACAGTATCCAGATCATACCGGCTATAATGCTCTTTCATCAACTGGAACACCGTTTTTTTATTTTTCAAGGTCCTGTCTAATTTGGGAACCCCATTTGCATCCATTTCAAAGGCCCATTTGGATTTGTCATAACTGCCCGCAGATGGTCCTTCTTCATTTTTCGTATAACCGGCAAACAGTCCATCCTTGAAACCATATGCCTCACCCACGATAAAGGGCGCATTGGTATAGGCTGCCGTATATTCATGGTTGTAAAGATTGTTCTCCAGAATATATTTGATCATGCCGCCCAGAAAAGCGATATCTGTTCCAGACCTTAAAGCAGTATAGATATCTGCCTTGGAAGAGGTCCGTGTAAATCTTGGGTCAACATTGATGAGTTTGGCCCCTTTTTCCATGGCCTGGGTGACGTATTTAAAAGAGATGGGATGATTTTCTGCAGCATTGCTGCCCATGATGAGAATACAATCGCTGTTTTTGATATCAATCCAGTGGTTTGTCATTGCACCGCGTCCAAACGACTCTGCCAGAGCCGCTACAGTTGCGCTATGTCAGATCCTGGCCTGATGTTCGATATAGACAAGCCCCAGTGATCTCATTAAAGATTGGTAGATCCAGCATTCTTCATTATCAAGGGCTGCAGATCCCACAGAAGCGATTTTAGTAGTCCTGTTGACCGTCTGCCCCTTGGCATTTGTTTTTTCAAAACTCTCATCCCGGGTTTTTTTGACCCTGTCGGCAATATTGTTGAGTGCCCAGTCCCAGGAAACGGTCTGCCATTTGTCCGAGTAAGGCGCCCGGTACATGGGTTCTGTAAGACGGTTTTCATTTTCAACAAGCTGTTTAATGGAAGACCCTTTTGAACATAGGGAACCCTGGTTGATGACATGGTCAGGATCACCCTCAATATTCATTACCCTTCCATCGCCCCTTTTGCTGGTATGCACAATGGCACCGCATCCCACTGCACAATAGCAGCAGATGGTCGTGCTTTCCTTGGCATACCTGGTTTTCAGCATTCCGGCATGGGATTTAACTTGTTTAAGGTCAAACCCCAGTCCGCTGACGGCAATTCCCGCAGCCGTGGCCCCGGAAATTTTGATAAAGTCTCTTCTGTCGAGTTTCATCTAAAAAAGCCTCCTTGTTCAATGTTTAAAAAATGTTTTTCACAAAATTTAATGAACCCGCTTCATTTTTTTATTCTCATAGCACAGGGGGGTTACAAAAAGGTTACAAGGCTTCCACAACGAGATCAATTAGTTTTTATGGCCGTTGTGGAAGCCTTTGAAACATGGTAATTAAAAATAATGATAGAAATAATTCTTGTTTAAAGGGAAATAGTATGGAAGCGTTAAGTTGTCAATGGGGTCATGAGATTTTCAAGCGCCTGGCAGCCAATATAGAAACGGTCATTAAAGGCCGGAAAGAGTGCATTCGTTATATTCTTGCCGGACTTGCCAGCAATGGGCATATTCTTTTGGAGGACAATCCTGGAACGGGAAAGACAACCCTTGCCAAGGCATTGGCCAAAAGTATAGATGCAGATTTTAAAAGAATTCAATTTACACCGGACCTTTTGCCCTCAGATATTCTGGGAGTTTCAATCTTTGACCCGTCCCAAAAGATTTTTAAATTTCATAAAGGGCCTGTGTTTACCAATATCCTTCTGGCAGATGAAATCAATCGGGCATCACCGCGAACTCAATCTGCCCTGCTGGAATCCATGGCTGAAGGCCAGGTGAGTATTGATGGGAATATTTTAAAGCTGGAAGAGCTGTTTTTTGTTATTGCCACCCAGAATCCAATTGAATCCAGTGGAACCTATCCCCTGCCGGAAGCCCAGATGGACAGGTTTGCCATGCAGCTTAAACTGGGATATGTGGAAAGGGAACAGGAAGTTGCAATATTGTCTGAACAGCAGGAAAACCATCCGATTCATACCCTCACACCTTGTGTTACCCTGAAAGAAATTTTAAGGTTGCGTAGGATGGTCAGCCAGGTATTTATTGCAGAAGAACTTAAACGCTATATGGTTGACCTTGTTAATATGACCCGGGAAAAAACCGGGATCAGCCTTGGTGCAAGTCCGAGAGCAACCATTGCCTTAATGAAGACGGCCCAGGCTCTGGCAGTTTTTGACAACCAGAGTTTTATAACGGCTGACCATATACAAGAGATTGCCGTGGTTGTCATTGCCCACAGGTTGATACTGGATCCCCAGTCAATCTTTTCAGGGGTGACGGCCGGGTTTGTTGTGGAAGATATTTTAAAATCCATTCCCGTTCCAGTATAAGGCCTTTATGCCGGTCAGGTTTTTATATAACTCATACCGCTTGTTTTATGTTTTGAGACTTTGGCGCAAGAGGCATTTTACGCCTGCCGGCACCATAATCATTGCAGGGATTATAATGTCGGGAATATTTGGTTTTAATATTTTAAAAACAAATCTTTACCAGGTCCTGGCATTTTGTGTTTCTGTTATTCTGGTTTCTTTAATATACAGCCTGTTTGGTTTCAAGCTTACGGTAATTGTCAATCGAATCCTTCCTGAATATGCAACCATGGGGGAAAAGGGTTTTTATGAAATCGAAATTAAAAATTTATCATCCAGAACACAAAAAGGGCTTATCCTTTATGATGAGATAGATGATCCCAGGCCTTCTTTAAAAGTTTTATTATCAAAAAAAGAACCTTTTGAGCATTTAAGAAATGCCTGGGACAGAAAAACTTTGTATTTTAGATGGCTGTGGTTGATACAGAAAAACCGGAAAGCCCGGTTTAAACCCATTGAATTGCCGGTTTTGCCTGCCGGGGAAACCATCCGTGTGAAAGTCCTGTTTGTCCCGGGCCATAGAGGATACATTAATTTTTCAGGGTGCACTTTTGCAAGGCCCGATGCCATGGGTATTTTCAATCGGCTTCACAGGGTTAAAAAAAAACAGAAAATGCTTGTGCTGCCAAAACAATACCGGCTTGAAATTCCAAAACTCACATCCACAAGGCAATATCAACCCGGAGGGATTTGTCTGGCATCATCCATCGGGAATTCAGATGAATTTATGTCTTTACGTCACTATCGCCCGGGAGACTCTTTGCGAAATATTCACTGGAGGACCTTTGCTAAAAAAAATGAACTTGTCATCAAAGAATTTGAGGATGAATTTTTTATAAGGCACATCATTATTCTGGATACAATTTTGAATTCAGGCAATGAAACACTTTTTGAGTCGGCTGTCAGCATTGCATCTTCTTATATCACACCCCTTAAGACCCATGAAGCCATCTTTGATTTAATATTAATCGGGAATCAGACCCATTCTTTTTCCTGGGGCAGGGGGCTTGGCCATTCTAAAAAAATGCTTGAGATTCTGGCCTGTGTTGAGCCCTGCGAAGAGAAGACTATTTTTGAACCGGCTCCCTTTATACAGGCTGGTCTGAAGAAATTTTCCAGTTCCATTTGCATTTTTTTAGGCTGGGAAGAGGAGCATAAAAAAGTTTATCAATTGTTTAAACAGGCATTGGTTCCCATATCTGTAATTGTACTGGCAGAAAACAGAAAAAAAATGGAAGCAAAAATATTTCACGACATGACTGCCATGGGTGATATCAAAGTTGTGGAACCAGGCCATGTTCAGAAAATTTCAGGTCAGATATGAAAACCCCTCGATTTTTTTTAGGCGCAATTGTTTTATTCTGGGGGTGGCAGGTTCAGACCCTTTGGATCGCCATCGGCCTTGCCGCTGCCCTTGAATTTTCCCGTGTATATAAATCCAGATTTGAATTCAAGCCTTCTGATTTTAATAAATTCGTTGATATCAGTATTGTCTTTTTGGCCGGGGTTATTGTGATTTCATTAACCCTTGAAGCCCAAAAGGCAATATTGATTATTTTAAAATGGCTTCCTCTGGTTTTTTTTCCAGTTATTGCAGCCCAGGAATTCAGTGTAAAGGGAACCATAAACACCCGGTCTTTTTTTATAATTCAAAAAAAAAGACTTAAACCAAATTTCCATGATTCTTCTGAAATTGACATCTCTTTTCTTTACAGCCTTTTTTGTATCATCTCTTCAGCCACGGTAAATTCAAAAGGACCATTATTTTATGCAAGCCTTGTTTTATTTTTTGTCTGGGGATTGTGGCAGGTCAGGTCAAAGCGGGTATCTTTTTTTTTATGGGCCTTATGTATTTTTATGACAATTGTTTCAGGGTATGTCGGGCATAACACCATTCGTGTAACAAGCATGAAAATCAACCAATGGGTGATGGAATATTATTCAGGTTATTATGCAGACAACCCATTTCAAAATTTTACCGCTTTAGGCGAAATCGGAAAGCTTAAACTATCTGATAAAATTGTTTTAAGAGCTTTTTTTCAGGATTATACTAAAGGGAAAACCTATCTTCTTCACAAAGCCAGCTATAATGGATTTTCAATTTCAAACTGGTATGCAGGATATGGATTTGAATCCATTGAAAATGCATATAATAAAACTTTCTGGCAGATAAATCCCCTTGTAAGCTCCAGTCAAAAAATGACATTTTATTTCAGACCCTCAAGGAACAATGCTGTTTTAAGCCTGCCTTCCGGAGTTCTCACCATATCTGATATGAAAGCCGATGCCTGTAGTAAAAATGCAATGCAGTCTGTCAGGGTAGAAAACATACCCTCCCTGATAAAGGGTATTGTCTCCTATACAGGCAACTTGTCCTATGATGCACTGCCTTGTGACCAGGATTTGTTGATTCCTGAAATTGAATTGCCCGGGATAGTCAAAATTGCTGAATCACTGGGACTTGATAAAATGTCAGAGCAAGATATTTTAAAAACCATAAGACACTATTTTTTAAATAAATATACATATTCTCTGGAGTTAAAAGGAAAACAAGATCAGCTAACCCCTTTGCAAAATTTTTTACATCACACCCGATCAGGACATTGTGAGCTTTTTGCCACGGCAGCCACACTTCTTTTAAGGCAGGCCGGGATTCCTGCTCGATATGCCACAGGGTATATTGCCCATGAATATTATCGCCTGGGAAATCATCTGGTTGTAAGACAGCGGGATGCCCATGCCTGGTCAAAAGCCTTTGTCAATGGCCAGTGGAGGAATTTCGATACCACACCACCTGGATTCCTTAAGACAGACAGTCAAAAAATAAAATCATCTGTAACAGGAGACTTTTTTTCTTTTCTTGGATTTAAACTGTCCCGGTTGCGGTATGAAACCGGCTCTGAGCTCATGAAGCAATATGGGCTCTGGCTGATACTGCCATTGGGGTTGATATTATTTTTCAGACTGAGAAGATCAAACAAAATCAAGAGGGTCAACTTATCTGATAAAAATCGTAAAGATAAAAAACAAGATCCCAAAGATATTTCTTTTTATTTAATAGAAAAAGCTCTGACACACCAGGGTTTTCCAAGGTA
>JAOZRF010000430.1 GCA_029940245.1 Desulfobacula sp. | reverse complement strand
CAAAACCAGCCTCTTTTTTATTGGGTGTCACTACGGAAATATTTTTATATTTTGAAAAATCAAGGGACTTGGGATCAGCCAAAATAAGAACTTTGTGCTTTTTTGCCAGTTTAACCGTCTTTTCTATCAGTTCTCTTGTGAGAAGCCCTTTATCATAATCTGAAAGAATAATCAGGTTTACCCTTGAAACTTTATCTTCAATAATTTTAATCAGTCGTTCAAGGGTATTGTTATTGATATTTCGCTTTATTTCCCTGTCAATCCTCAACACCTGCTGGTTGGAAGCAATCACTCTTGTTTTTCGGGTTGTAGGCCTTTGGGGTTCACTGATGATGCCATCTGTTCCAATTCCCAGGCTTTCAAGCTTTTTAAATATCATCCGGCCTGCTTTACCAGTTCCTGCAGTACCAATGGCCATGACATCTGCTCCCATGGCCACCAGGTTATTGATCACATTTCCCGCACCCCCAAGGGTATGGCTTTCTTTTTCCACACAAACCACGGGAACTGGTGCTTCCGGAGAAATCCTGTCCACTGTTCCCCACAGGTACTCATCAATCATGAGATCACCCAGGACAAGGGCTGTCACATTTTTAAATGCATCAATATTAATCATCAGATATCCAATAATGAAGTAATCATGGTTTTAAGCTCTGAATAGTTCATTGTCACGGGAATATCTGGGAAATCAGTTATTACAGACTCTGGAGGGTTAAAGAAAAAACCCTGATCAGCCGCCTGAATCATCTTGATATCATTATAGGAATCTCCAAAAGCAATCACATGATAATTCATGCCTTTTAAGGCTTTTACAGCCTCTTTTTTCTGATTTTCCATCCGAAGATTATAGTCCGTGATATTGCCTTTTTTGTCAATGGTCAGGCTATGGCATAAGAGCAAAGGGTAATTCAGCTTTGCCATCAACGGTTTTGCAAACTCTTCAAAGGTATCTGACAACAAAATAATCTGTGAGTTCTCCCTTATCCAGTCTAAAATATCCTTTGCGCCTTCAAGGGGCGCAAGGGTGGCAATCACGGCCTTGATATCCTGAATCTTTAAATTGTTCTTTTTCAGCAACGAAAGCCGTTTTTTCATTAACACATTATAATCACTGATATCCCGGGTGGTCAGCCTAAGCTCCTCAATCCCGGTTTTTTCTGCAACGTTAATCCATATTTCCGGTAAAAAAACACCTTCTAAATCCGCAACCAATATTTTCATCATCTTAACTCCTGGTCAGTTTCTTCAATTCTAATCACAACAGGTCTACCCACAACTGAATCTGTTTTTGAAATTTGTTTTAACGCGTTTTGCACCCATTTTTCCCTGGCAATATGGGTGATCATTACAACGGGTACCTTTCCATTTGTCTTCCGCCCCTTTTGATGGACGGATTTAATACTGATATTGTTATCTCCCAAAATCCCGGAAATTTTAGCCAGCACACCCGGGTGATCCTGGGCCTCAAACCTGAGATAATATTTTGTATAAAGTGCTTCCATGGGAAGAATCGGCATTGATTTTATATTATCTTCAGGATATCCCAGAATAGGAAGCCGTGTTCTAGCCCCTGAAATAATATTTCGTGCAATATCAACAATATCACTTAATACGGCACTGGCCGTGGGCATCATACCCGCGCCATGGCCGTAGAGCATGGCCTGCCCTGTGGCATCGGCATCAATGACAATGGCATTCATGGATCCATCAACGTGGGATAAAGGGTTTGAACCGGATATCATTGTGGGATGCACCCTGGCTTCCACATGGTCTCCATGAATTTTTCCAATGGCCAGAAGCTTGATAATATATCCAAATGACCTTGCAAACTCAATATCAACAGGTGTAATATCCCGAATGCCTTCCACATGAATGTCTTTCAGGTTAATTTCCATGCCGTGGGCAAGCGCATTTAAAATAGCCAGTTTATGAGCTGTATCAAATCCGTCTATATCCAGAGAGGGTTCGGATTCAGCATATCCCAAATCCTGGGCAGCCTTTAACGCATCTTCAAAATCTGACCCATCCTTTGAAATTTTAGTCAGGATATAATTGCAGGTCCCATTTAAAATTGCTGACATGGACTTGATATCATTGGCCACAAAAGACTCCCTCAAAGCCTTGACAATTGGCATGCAGCCCCCGCAACTAGCTTCAAAAGCCAGATCGACCATATTTTTCCTGGCAGCCTTGACAAGATCATTTCCAAACCCGGCCAAAAGGGCTTTATTGGCCGTTACCACGTGTTTTTTAGCTTTAAGGGAATCTAAAACAAACTTTCTGGCAATGGTTTCGCCCCCAATGGTTTCCACAATAATATCTATGGAAGGATCATTTATAATCAGATTTGCATCAGAAACCAGGCAGGTGGTTCCAAGGTCAATGCCCCGATCCGTGGTAGTATCAATATCAGCAATGGTTTTAAGATCTAAAACAGCCCCTGTTCTGGATTCCAGCAATTGTTTTTTTTGTTTTAACAGCCTTGTCACACCAGCACCGACAACACCATACCCTAAAATTCCAATATGGATTATTTTCATTCTCTTTAGACTCTCCGATCTTAACTTCTATTTAAAAATTAAGTAAATACAATATTCAAATGACGATGTCAAAAAGCTTTTGACTTTTCACACCATTATGTTTATTATCGCAAAATATAGAAATTTTAATCAATATAATTAAAAAGGTAGCCTTAAATGAGCAATTCCCTGTCTTATGCAGATTCAGGTGTTGATATAGACAAAGCAAATAAATTGGTTAATCGGATTAAAGATATTGCGAAATCCACTCCACGAACAGGTGTCATGGGTGATATAGGTGGTTTTGGGGGTCTTTATTCCCTGAACCTTTCCAATGTTGCCAACCCGGTTCTGGTCAGTTCAACAGATGGTGTTGGAACCAAACTTAAAATCGCTTTTATGATGGACAAACATGATACCATCGGCATTGATCTTGTGG